>NZ_UFQO01000001.1:300000-542463 GCF_900497595.1 Treponema pectinovorum | reverse complement strand
CACTGTTTAATTTGCTGGTGGCCATAGTGGAGAGGTAATACCCGTTCCCATTCCGAACACGGAAGTCAAGCTCTCTTACGCCGATGATACTGCTCTTCGCGGGAAAGTAGGTAGCTGCCAGCTTTTTTCTTTTTAAATACTTTTTCTGCGCTTAAAAAATAGCTTATAGTTTAATCAACCTTTGTTACTTTCTCGAGAAATTGCGGTGGCGGTTGTGCCAACTTTTGCACAAGCGATTGGAAGGGCGCCGATGTGGCCACCGCAGCGAGCGTAAGCGTGTGAGGAGGCTGGAGCGCAAGCGTAACCCTGCAAAGCGCGCTCTTGTGCCTGTGAGCAACGCGAATTGGCTCAAGATGTGCCCTGATTTTTACAGCACGCTTTTTTCTGTTGTATTTTTGAATTATAACAAATGAGCGTTTACTTGATTTTTATGACGAACAAAATATAATTGGCATATGAATTTCCTTAGATTTTTTACGGTCTTTATTTTTGTTTGCACTGTCGCTGGATGCAATCTTTCTAATTATGACGGCGATGACAGGAACTCGATTCCAAAAACTGACAGTTCAAATTTTGTTTCGACAACAAAAATTATTTTTCCAAAAGATACAGACGCTTTGCACATATATAACTGTCTTTTTGAAAAATATGGTGAAGGAACTCATTCTGTAACAGCAGTTTATTCTCGTACAGTGACGGCAACTTTAAACGGAACTGCTTATTCAAATACGATTACGAAAAACATAGTTCAAATAAAAATAAGTAAAGAAATCTCTCCACCCACAAGCAAATTTATTGTTGATTTTATTACCGACACAAACGAAGTTTTGAGATTTTTTTATGAATGGCAATATCACAACACTAATGAGTGGAACAACAACAAAACCGACGGCTCTATTACTATTACACTTTGATCCTCAAATAGTTTTTGCTGTCTATTCAGATTGTATTTTGTTCATTTGGAATATTTGGTGCAAGGTTGAAATTTTGCTTTTTCTACACAGAAAGATGCAAGTAAACGGCTGGAATCCATTTGTTTTTTTCTTCGCCGTAAAATTTGTATTGCAAATAGGTTCCAAACGAAGTTTTGTACGCGCCTGAAGCAAAATAGCTTGTTCCAGGTCCTAAAACTATTTCCAGCGAAAATCTTAAAAGGTCGGAATAATCTTCTTTTGATATGTTTTTTGCAATTAGATAAAAATTTACAAAATCAATATAATCTTCACTTTTGTATTTAAAAGCGCCAGCATACATGGCTTTTAAATTTATGCGATAAGCGTATAAAGAAAAAAATGGGATTCCTTTTTGAATCTCAAAAGAATGTAAAATTGCCGAAAGAGAAAATTGCGAAAAATAATTTTTTTGAGGAAAAAAACTCTGCACAAATGAAACTGGAACCACGCCTGGAATTTTTATTCCATATTCGATGCCAATGTTTGCATATTGATTTTTATTCAAGTCTTTTTTGCCAACGCTCTCTGTATCTACAAAAAGCGACTCATATTGATAATCAAAAAAAGTTTTTGCATAAAAACCCGCATAATCTAAATATCTCGGGGACGCTTTGTGTAAAGATGAATATTGTGCAAAAAATTTTACATCGATATTTTTTCCGCCATAGATGCAGTTGTCCTCAAAAAAAGAAAGAGTCGATTCATCTTGCAATTTAACTTTTGTTTTTTTGTTTTCCTTTCCTAAAAATGTTTGTGCGTTTATTCCAAGCGATGCACTATCGATGAGCGAACGCCAGAATACGAGCGATAAAGTTCCTTTTGAATACGATTGAAGAAATCCTTTTTGATTAAAATTCAAACTTTCGCTGATTTCGTAAGAAAATAAATCATTTCGACTGCTTATAGAAGCGTATAAGCCTCCAGACGAAAAAGATGAATCTATTCCTGCGGATAAAATTGTAAATTTATCAACCCAGGGAGTTGAGCTTATGAAAGTTATTCCCAGTGGCGAAATTGACGAAGATGAAAAATCGCTTTTATATGTGCCTGCAATCGAGAAAGGAAGTTTTATTCCTTTGAAAAAATGATTGCTTGCACTGTAGTCTTTAAAAACGATTTGTTTTTTGAGCTGGCTTTCAATTTGACCGCGAGCATTTTTTTGCTCTTCCGCAGATTTTTTTTGTGAGCTTGGATTTTTTCTGCTTTCATCAAAATCTTCTTTTATAAAAGTTTCTGGATAAAAAAGATTCCAACCGCTTTCTTCCAACGAAAAATAACGCAATGGTTTTGAATAAAACTCTTCACTTACTACTGCATAATTTTTTCCGTCAAAAACACAGTTTAAAATTCCTGCTGGATTGTCTTGAGATTGCAGATAAGCTTTTGCTTCAAGAGTTTTTTTATTTATAACAATTCGCCCGATTCGGCTCAGCATTGTTGTTTTTAGCTCTGCCCAAGTAAATACAAATGAAATTTCTTCTTCTGTTTCTCTTTCAAAATGAAGGTTGTGGAGGATTTTTTCTTTAAAATCGTATCGAGCATTTTTGTTTGAATTTGTTGGTGAATATAAAAGGCTCCAGTTCAATCCTTCTTTTTTTATCTGACAGCCAAAAACTTCGTCAAATCTTTTTCGTTCGTGTTTTAGAGGTAATTTTTTTTGAGAAGCAAAATCATATTGGAAATCTTCACTTTTTACATTTGAATGTTCAACAAAATGATTTACAAAAAGTTTTTTTCCATCTTCTGAAAATCTCAATTTTTGGACAGAAAAGGCAGAAAAAAGTTTTTTACCGTCCAGATAGACCGCATTTGAAAAGGAATCATACCAGACGAGTTTTGATTTTCCTGTTGATTCTTCGTAAAACAAATCCAGCGCAACGATTGCAGTGTTATTTTTAGAAATTAAATTTTTTGACGAAATAAAATTTTTTCTATCTTGCGCTTTTATATTTTGAGGCAAAATTATGCTCTCTTTAAAATCGTTCCAGACCTCATCAAGTTTTAAATTGTATGTTCTCTTAAAAACGCCTGCACAAAAAGAAAGATTCGTGGAAGTTCCTGCGTTTTTCCAGAATTGAGCATATTTTTCAAAACCATAGGTTTTTACAAGATATTGAGCAAAAGTTGAACCAAAGGCGTAGGCATCGTTTCCGTAAGGATAGGTATCCCTTGCTCCGCTTACATCGCGCCAGGATGGGAAGTTTTTTTCGTTAAAATAATCCTTTAGTTTCGCTTCAACTGCTATCTGTGTAAAAAACGGATCGTTTAATCTGCCACCGTTTCCAAAGCTTTCAAACAAAACAGCTGCACCTTCAAACCAAAAAGATGTGAGCGAAAGTCCTGCCGGCGTAAAAAAATCTGCAAAAAAACTCATTTCCTGCCAAAACGGCGATTTTGCATTTAAAGTTACCGCATGAGTCAATTCGTGATAAAAAATCGACTGAACAGTGTCTTCATACATGTCTAAATGTTCGCCGAATTCCGTATCGTAAAAAACTATCAAATTGTAAGGAGCTAAAGAGAAGAACGCATTTGTTCGTTCAACCTGGCGCGTTATAGAAACTGGAAATCTTTGATACGGCTTTAATCCTAACTTTTGTGAAATTTCCAGATAGTAACTATCGCAAACATCTGCGATTTTTAAAGCAGTTTTTTCGCATTCAATAGGGAAGATAAGGTCAAAATATTTTGTAGAAAAGGTTTTTAGAGTTTTTTCTCCAGACATTATTCCGCCGTAAGAAAAAATCTTTAGAGAAAATAGCAAGAATAAAACTGTCCAAATACTTTTTTTCATCGTTTAATTTATTTTTTTTGCTACTAGGAAAATTAAAAAAGAAGACCTGCCCTTGCAGTTCCTATTATTATGTCGTCTTGTATAAAAATAGTTTCAAAGTGGATTCCTCGTTTTTTTGTAGCCCAGAGGTAAAGATATTTTTCAATTCGCTCCCTTACTTTAAAAGTTTTATAAAAAGTTGTTCCATTGCATACTATGCAAACTTTTTTTTCAGGCGATTTTCCTTTTCCACAAGTTACAAGAGCTGCTGCTAAAATTGACGCTGCATAATGAGCGCACCTGTCGATACAAGAATCTATAAGTAAAAAAGCGATTTTTATATCTTTTTTATTGGCACAGCAAAGCGAGATTGGATTTTTTGAATCTTTTGGAAGGTAGAACTTTCCAGTTTTATAAAATTGAATAAAATCGTCTGCTTCGATTGTAGAAAGCTCTTTTAATTCCAGTAATTTTTTTGCTGCAACAGGCGAAAAAAGTCCCTCGCGCGCAGCAAAATACAAAACAGACAGAACTGTGTTACCAAGATATGCACCAGAGCAGCATTTTTCCAATGGAAACTGATGAGGAACTGCCGTCCTTAAATCCGCATCCATATCGAAATCGCTGAGTTGGAAAGTGTCGCATTTTCCGCTTTCACAAACGATAATTTGTCCATCTTCTGTATTTTTTGAATAGTCCACAAAGGCTGCGTTCATTCCTGTTCCAAGAATAAAGCCAATGTACGAATCGTATTCGTTCAATGCACTTTTTCCTGCAAGCAAAGCGCTTACTGTGTCGTTGCAGACTGTAATCTTCTCTATGGATTTCCATCCGCGCCTTAAAAGTTCTTCTTTGAGGCATTTTCCCACTGCGAGCCCTATTATAGAACGCGCTTTTACTTCTTTGCTCAAAGCGTTTACTATGGCATCGTGATTTCTTTTCATATCAAGCGAATAAGAAAAACAAAAACCTATTTTTTGTGCCTTGTCCTTTAGATAATCTATTCTATCTGCAATCGCAGAGAAAAATTCATCCTTTGAATATTCACGCTCTAGAGCAGGCATAGAATTTTTTCTGTATTCGGTAATTTCAGGTTTCCCATCTTTCCCAAACGAAATAAGACAACTTCTAAAATTTGTTCCACCAGCATCTATTACAATAACTTTTTTTCCTTCTACATCTTTTTGAGGAACGCTCATCCAAGTTTCGCTCATATCCTGCCCACTTTTTTTAGGTTTTGGCTTTTTCATATCGGTCAGGATTTCATCAACAATCATCTTTGAATAAAAATGATGGCGCTTTAAAAATGATTTAACGACAAACTTTTGAAGAAACAAGGTATTAAAAATAAAATTCATAATTTAACTTTTATTATATCAATTTGCTATCGTTTCACAAATCTTTTTTGTAAGAGTATGTATTTGACGCGATTAAGTGCGGACAAAATCAAAAAAAATCACTATATTCATTTAACTATGCTGGCAGATTTACAAGATTTAAAAAATGAATTAAATCCAGAGCAGTACGAAGCGGTTATAACTGTAAACGGACCAATTTTGATAATCGCAGGCGCTGGTTCTGGAAAAACTCGCGTCATAACTTTTAGAATCGCTCACATGCTGGATTCTGGAATTCCGCAGAGTCAGATTCTTGCGTTAACATTTACAAATAAAGCTGCAAAGGAGATGACACAGCGCATAAAGGAATTGACTGGCAAAAAACTTCCGCTTTTGACGATTTCAACTTTTCATGCTTTTGGCGTAAAGGTTTTAAGGCAGGATATTGAAAAACTCGGCTGGCGAGCAAATTTTTCTATATATGATGAAACAGACAGAAATTCGCTGATAAAAGAAACTGGTCGGGAATTGCGATATTCACAGGAAGCGCTAGACATTTACAAGATTGGGATTTTGATTTCGGATATAAAGACCGGAAGAAAGCATTGGAATGCGGAAAACCAAATGTATCGTCAACTTTATGAAGGCTATCAGGAAGGATTAAAACTTTACAATGCAGTTGATTTTGATGATTTAATAGTTCTTCCGATAAGGCTTTTTAAAGAATTTCCTGAGATTCTCCAAAGTTACAAGCAACGCTATCGCTACATAATGGTTGATGAATTTCAAGACACAAGCCATCAACAATACGAGATGATGCATCTTTTGGCAGAAAACAACATTGCAGTTGTTGGCGATGACGACCAGAGCATTTATTCTTGGAGAGGGGCAGACTATCAAAACATAATCAACTTTGAAAAAGATTTTCCAAACGTAAAAGAAATTCGTCTCGAACAAAATTACCGCTCAACAGGAACGATACTCGCTGCGGCAAATGGCGTTATAAAACACAATACAAACCGCAAAGACAAAAATCTTTGGTCTGGAAATGGCGAAGGAAGACCGATAGAAGTTTATTCTCCAGATAACGAAACTTCCGAAGCGGATTTTGTGATAGAAACGATTCAATCAATTTGTGTGGAAGAAAAAAGAAAATACGACGATTTTTGCGTTTTGATGCGGGCGAATACTCAGTCCAGAGCTATTGAAGAAGCGTTTTTGCAGGAAAATGTGCCATATACGATGAGCGGCGGAACTTCATTTTTTCAGCGCAAAGAGATAAAAGATATAATTTCGTATTTAAGGGTGATTTCAAATCACGATGACGATGTAAATCTTTTAAGGATAATAAACACGCCAAGAAGGGGAATCGGCAGAAGCACTATCGAAAAATTAAATCAAATTTCAAAAAATCTGGGTTGCTCGCTGTATGAAGGCATAAAATCTCTGCTTGAAATTCCAGAAGACGAGGCTCAAGCATTTATGGAAAAAACTCCTTCATCATTTAAAGTTGGAATTGAAGAGATAGATTTTTCGGACGGCACAAAGGATTCTCTAAAATCTTTTGTAGAAATAATCGAAGGGAATAAAAGCATGCTCGGAGGTCATGGACTTTCTAAAAAAGTTAGAGCTATGGTTGAAGATATTCACTATTTTGATTATTTGATTAGCGAAAATCCCAAATCTGAAAAAGCAGCCAGATTCAAGTTTTTAAATATCGAATCGCTCGTAAATTCTATTGAAATGTGGGAAAACAATCCTGAAAATTCCGAGCCAACTCTCTACAACTATTTAAACAGGATAACCTTGCTTTCAAGGGACGATATGGAAGATGAAGATGATAAAGGAAAGGTCAATCTGATGACAATTCACGCTTCAAAGGGGCTTGAATTTCCTGTCGTTTTTATAATCGGCTGCGAAGAAGGGCTTATTCCACATGGGAGAGCGATTGATGAAGCTGGGGATGCTGCGGTAGAGGAGGAGCGAAGGCTTTTTTATGTTGCAATAACGCGAGCTCGCGACAAACTTTACATTTCGTCCTGTAAGCAAAGAAGGCATTTGCAATCGGTTGTCGAATCAACTACGAGCAGATTTTTAGAGGAAATTCCTGCAAATCTTGTAAAATATCATGAACCTGCCAAAGATGTTGAACCCCAAACCGCAGAAGAATTTTTTGCTCAGATGAGAAAGCGTTTTTCTGCTCCAAGAGTTCCTGGATTTTCGCACAATTAAATTTCAATCTCATAAAAATGAATATCGTAATTTTACAAAATAAAGACAGTAAAAAAAACAGATTGAACATTATTATAGAAATATCTCAAATATGGAGGAGATATAAAATGAAATTAGTTACAAAAGTAACAACAGTTATTGCAGCACTCGCAACAGTTGCAATGCTTGCATCATGTGGCTCAACAAGCGGAGCTGCTCCTAAAACATCTAGTTCAAAATCGACTGCATCAAAGGTTTCAGTTTGGGAATGGGCTACAATTCCTTTATCTGATATTGGCACAAGCGATACAGTAATTGACGATCGTTTTGTTCTTGACGCAGTTTCTAATCCTCTAGAAGCAGAATTTGCAGCAGTTGCAGGAAAAGCAAAATTTAAGACAGAAGAACTTGGAACAGCTCTTTATATGGGAAACAAAGGTGCAACAAACCTTTCTAACATCAAAGATGTTTTTCAGGCACAGTTTGAAATCGTAGTAAAGGCTCCAGCAAAAGTTACTTTGACAATCTCTGGAAACGGAGATGCAACTCCAGCTCGTGCATTTGCAATTTATGCTCCAGACGGAACAGTTCTTGCACAGGTTGATAACCTTGGAAAAGAAGCAAAATCAACACTCGAATTCAACGCTGCAACAGCAGGTGCTTACAAAATCAATACTTCAGGTACACGTATTTACGCTGTAAGAATTGAATAGGTTTTAATACAAGTGTAGACAAACCAAAGACCGGGTTCTATTATAGACCCGGTTTTTTTTTGACTTTTTATTTGGAGGAAAAATGGAATTAGTTTACGGAATAAAAGATAAACCAAGTTTTGGCAAAGTCTTTTTGTTTTCGCTACAGCAGTTGCTTGCAGTAATAGCAGCAACAATCGCAGTTCCAGCGATTGTTGGTAACGGACTTTCAGCATCAGCGGCACTTTTTGGAGCAGGAATAGGAACTTTCATCTATTTATTGTTTACAAAAAGTTCAAGTCCTGTCTTTCTTGGAAGCTCTTTCGCATTTATAGGTTCTATGTTCAGTGCCTTCGGAGGAGCGGCTTCGGTTGCTATAGGAACTTGGGGACTTATAATCGGTGCCATAATGGCAGGTCTTGTATATGTCATAATAGCGATAATCGTAAAATATTGCGGAATACGATGGATAGATAAACTCATGCCACCTGTAATAATAGGGCCTACGGTTTCAATAATTGGTTTAAGCCTCTCTTCTAATGCTGTAAGCGATTTGATGAAATCATCTGTCTCTGGCGGAAGCACCTATGTAGCGTTGATATGCGGTCTTATAACGCTTGCCGTTACTATGATATGCTCAACTTACGGTAAAAAAATAGGAAGATTGATTCCATTTATAATCGGCATTCTTGCAGGCTATCTTTGCGCATCGATTTTTTCGCTGATAGGATACACGACAAACAACCAAAACCTCATCGTAATAAATTACAGCGCATTTTTAGAAGTTACGAGTTTTTTTGCACTTCCAAAATTCACTTTTTTGTTGGGCGGTTTTGAAGGCTTAAAAGGAATTACTCCTACATACTTGCTCACAATTTTTGCAGCATACGTTCCTGTCGCTTTTGTAGTTTTTGCAGAGCACCTTGCAGACCATAAAAATCTTTCATCAATAGTCGAAGTCGATTTGCTAAAAGAGCCTGGTCTTACGAGAACCCTTCTTGGCGACGGAATTGGCACGATATTTTCAACCTTTTTTGGAGGTTGTCCAAGCACAACTTACGGAGAATCAATCGGTTGCGTAGCAATAACACGCAATGCTTCAACAATTTCAATTTGGGGCTGCGCTATAATGTGCATAGTTTTTTCATTGATAAGCCCTTTGGTAGCATTTTTAGAGACAATTCCAAACTGCGTAATGGGCGGAGTCTGCATCGCACTTTACGGATTTATTTCGATTTCCGGCTTTAAAATGTTTCAAAAAGTTGATTTAAATCTGAACAAAAATCTATTTGTCGCTTCGGTAATATTCATAACGGGAGTTGGCGGAATGGTTGTAAAATTTGGCAAGGTTGAAATTCGCACCGTTGCCTGCGCTTTGATATTGGGAATTTTAACAAACATTCTATTAAGTGGAAAATCTGCGGATGAAGAAGTAAAAAAGGGAGATTAAATTTATCAATAAAAATTGAAATAAAAATTTTTTACTAAAGATGCACCTATTAATTTCATATTGATGAAGTTTAAAAGGTGCATTTTATTTTTATCTTCATCTTGTCGATAATATGGGCATGAAAAAACTAAATCTTGTAAAAGGCGCAATAATTTTTTTTAGTATTGCGATGATTTCCTGTACTACAATACAAAAAAACAATGACAATATAAACTATAAACCGAACGAGCCGTGCGAGACTTTAGAATTCAATGAATTATGGGGATACGTTATGAGCGAAAGGGAAGGTGCATGGAACAATGAACTTCCTCTTACCGATATCTGCTATTTTTCGCCTGCAATAACAACTTTTAGCGAGGTTCCCTCATCTCCTCCAAAACAAAAATTCTTTTCAGAGACGAATGCTCGCGTTCACCTTGTAACAAGTTGTGACTCAAAAGCACAGACACATCTTCTTCTTTCCCCAAAACTTCCGCTTAGAGATAAAATTATAGACGATTTGGTAAAGGCAAGCGAAAGTTACGACGGACTTCAAATAGACTGGGAACTTGTAACTGCTTCTGATGATGAAAATTTTTTGGAATTTCTTTCTATTTTGAAAAAAAAGTTGGGCAGGAAAATTTTGAGCATTGCAGTTCCTGCCCGCCTGCGAACGCTGCAAAAAGATGCTTACAATTATGAAAAAATTGCTTCTCTTGTCGATAAGATAATCGTTATGGCATACGACCAACATTGGTCTACAAGCGAGCCAGGCCCTGTTGCAGGAACTTTATGGTGTCAAAAAATCGCAGAATATGCAAAAACGCAAATCCCTCGGGAAAAACTTGTGATGGGACTTTCGTTTTATGGCAGAGCATGGCGGGATGACAATTTAGGAGGCAAAGCCTACACTTATCCAACCTTAGAAGAAATTTTTGCAGAGCACGATATAAAACACTTTACAAGGGATGAATTTGATACGCCAAGTTTTAAAATCACAAAAAAACTTACGATAACGACGTGGTTCGATGATGAAAAATCTCTCGTAACGAGAACCAAGATGTACAAAGAAAATGGAATAAACGCATTGAGTTTTTGGCGAGTTGGACAGGAAGACAAATGCTATTGGAATCATTTAAAAATAAAAAATCAGGAAAGTTTTTATACGGGCACATCTGAGCCGTTCTAAATACGAACGGCTTCAGACCGCGCTTTGCAGGGTTGCGCTTACGCTTCAGCCTCCTCGCTCGCTTATGCTCGCTGCGGTGGCCGCTGTGCGCCCTTCCAATCGCTTGTGCAAATGTTTTTGCGAATATTGCGTGGTCACAAAAAATAAGTTAAACTAAATCTGTTATTCTGTGCGAGGGGAAAATGGCGAGAGGCAGTGGCTTAGGAAAATCTATAGTTTTGCTCATCCTTATAATTATTCTGATGCTGGGTGGGCTTTTGTGGTTTGACTATTTGGGAGCAATCAATTCAAAATCATTTTTTTCTCCAATTTATAAACTTTTAAGACTCCAAACCCAAACTTCGCAGACAGCAACGCAGACAAAACCACTCGAAGCCAATTTAGAAGATGACAGGCTTGCAAAACGCCTTGAAGCACTCGAAATACGAAAGCAAGAGTTGGATAAAAGAGAAGCCGATATTTCGCGTTCAGAAAATGCAAATGAATCCATAGCAAAAGAATTACAAGACAGACAGAAATTTCAGGAAGAAAGAGAAAAAACATTCAACACAGAGGTCAAAAAGTACGATGATAGAAATAGTAACATCGAACAAATTTCGGCCTATTTGACAAGCATGCCACCAAAAACTGCTGTAGAGCAACTTTTGGGAATGAGCGATCAGGATGTAATAGACATCCTTCGAAAGACCGACGCACTTGCGGAAGCTGCTAGAAAAACTTCTATGACTTCCGTTTGGCTTATGAATATGCCTGCGGAACGGGCGGCTATTATTCAAAGGAAGATGGCGAATAAACCAGAAACCTTGGACTAATCGCTCCAGTCAATTCAAAAAAGGCTTGATTTCTTCGATTTTGCTAAAAAAAGGAGGATCTTGCCAATGCAAGTAGTTGCTCTTGAAAACATTTTACCTGCAACAAATTTAAAAGAAACTTCTCCAAAGTTTTTTACTAATGAAGGAATCTCTTTTGAAGTTGCACTTAAAGAAGTAAAAAAAGAACTAGAAAGCGAAGATTCAAAAAGACTTGAAAAAGAAAAATCTAATCTGGGAAAAGATGAAAAATCAAAAAAAGAAAGTGATTTTTCTTTAAAAGAAAACGAAACTCCTCAAGTAAATCCTGTAGCAGTACAAGAAAATTCTCAAAAAATTGAAGAACAACTTGCGATTGAAGATTTTAAAGATTTAAAAGTTGAAGATTCAAAAATTCTCTCTCAAAAAAATGCAAAAGATGATATTGAACTTTCAGCAAAACAGTTTTTGTGGCTCGGAAACACGAATTTAACCGATTTTGAGCAGAATGAAATTTTATCAGAAGATTTTTCTTCGATGATAGATTCTGTAATCGATTTTATTCCGCATGAAGCCGATTCAAAAGAACTTTTAGAAACGGCACAAGAACTTTCCGTTGCAAATCCTTCTATGTTTTTGCAAAATTCAGAAAAAAATATTGAAAATCTTGCAATCGATTTTGATGAATTAAACTTAGAAAACAAAAATTTGCAACTCACAAAAAAAAGCGAAGATAAAGAAAAAATTGAACCTTTAAAAGAGCACAAAAAAGATTTAAAAATTGATGTTACAGATTTACGAACTCAAAATAAAATCAAAATTGAAGAAAGCCAAAATTTAAAAGTTAATTCTAAAAAAGACTACAATCTTTCTTATAAGAGAGAAGGCGAAAAAGATTTTCAGGTGAGTTTG
This sequence comes from Treponema pectinovorum, assembly GCF_900497595.1. Classification (NCBI taxonomy): domain Bacteria; kingdom Pseudomonadati; phylum Spirochaetota; class Spirochaetia; order Treponematales; family Treponemataceae; genus Treponema; species Treponema pectinovorum. The sequence continues at coordinate 530,179 of NZ_UFQO01000001.1, read as the reverse complement.
GACTTATCTGCACTTTCTAAACAAAACATAACTTCTAGCGACAGCCAAACTGCAAGTGCAACAAGTTCGAATTTTCAGAATATGATTTCAAATGCTGTCCAAGAAAATGCTTTGGATTTTGTAAAAGTGGGCAACATCATTCTGAAAGACAACAACCAGGGAAACATCAATTTGATTTTGCATCCAGAAAAACTTGGAAATGTGAAAATTTCACTCAACCTTTCAGAAAAGATGATTTCTGCTTCTATAACCGTTCACTCACAGGAAGCGTATGAGGCAATGAAAGAAAGCCTTGAATCGTTAAAAAATGCTTTTGCTTCGAACGGATTTCAAACAGGCGAATTTAATTTGAATTTTTCCAATCAAAACCCTCAATTTGCTCAAGGCGGTTACGGTCATGGGCAAGAAGATAGTCAATCGTCATTTAGGGCAAATGCAACTTATGGCGAGTACGTCGCAGAAAAAGGAGTGGTTGAAACTTCCTCCGAAGTTTCATATACGGGTGGTGCAAAATATTCAGTAAATATTGTTGCATAATTTTCTAAACAAGGCGTTTTAAATGCCGAAATTCTTTATAGGGTTTGCCATCATGGTGAACAAACATGCACAGGAGAACTAAAAAGATGGATTTTACCGCTAAGATGAATGCATCTGAAAAACTTTATACACAGAATGCAGTTGATTCATTCAACAAAACGCTGACTGTAAACGGACGTAAAGCCAGTAATGAATTGGGCAAGGATGATTTTCTAAAAATTTTGATTGCACAACTTTCAAATCAAGATCCAACAAATCCGCTTGAAAATACTGAATTCATAGCACAGATGGCGCAATTCAGTTCTCTCGAGCAAATGACAAACATGAGCCAGAGTTTTGAAAAGATGTCACAATTTATCTCTTCAAACGAAGCACAGTCCATGCTTGGAAAAACAGTAGAACTTGACCTTGGCGATACAAGTGCAACAGGACTTGTAGAAGGAGCGACACGAGGTACAAATCCACAGGTTTTGGTAAACGGAATGTATTATAGCATGAACCAAATAAAGACAGTTTACGGTAACTGATATTAACACGAGGGTAGATATATGATGAGATCACTTTATTCAGGAGTTTCAGGATTGCAAAACCATCAGACAAGGATGGACGTAATTGGAAACAACATTTCAAACGTAAATACGACGGGATTTAAACGCGGTCGTGTAAATTTTCAGGATATGATAAGTCAGCAAACCGCAGGAGCTGCAAAGCCAACCGAAGAAAAGGGTGGGGTAAATCCTAAAGAAGTTGGGCTTGGAATGACAGTTGCTTCTATAGATACTGTATTTACACAGGGAAACTTGCAGTCAACAGGGGTTGCAACAGATGTTGCAATTCAAGGAAACGGTTTTTTCTTGGAAAAAAATGGTGAAAAATCCTACTATACTCGTGCAGGCGCATTTTCTTTAGATTCAAATGGAACACTTGTAAACCCAGCAAACGGTTTTCGTGTTCAAGGTTGGATGGCTCGTACAATAGACGGTGAAACAGTTTTGCAGACAGCAGCAACGCCAGAAGATTTAGTTATACCAGTAGGTTCAAAAGACCCAGCAAAAGAAACAAACCTCGTAAATTTTGCTTGCAACTTGAACAAGAATACTCCAGAAATTCCAGAAGGCGCAAACGCCGCAGATATAGCAAAGGGGACTTGGAATACAGAATTTAAAGTTTACGACAGTTTTGGAAATACTCATCTCCTTTCTGTAAATTTTACTCGTGTCACAGGAAATCCAAATCAGTGGCAAGCAACTGTAAATGTTGATGCAGACAATGCAGAATTTACACAGACAAGAGTTGGACTTGGCTCAACAGACGGAATGTCAAACGCTTTCCTTATAAACTTTGACAACACAGGAACTTTACAGTCTGTAACGGACAGTGCAGGAAATATCACAAATCCAGCAGGTCAGATAATTCTACAGGCAAGTTACACAGTTCCAGGAGCAAATCCAAATGCAGACGGAACTCCTTACCGCCAGACTATGAACATAAACCTTGGCACAATCGGGAGCCAGAAAAATACAGTAACTCAAAGTGCATCGCAGTCATCAACAAAGGCATTCTATCAAGACGGCTATACAATGGGCTATCTCGACAATTTTAAGATAGATTCATCGGGAATAATCACTGGAGTATATTCAAACGGAACAAACAGAACTTTAGGACAACTCGCGCTTGCAACCTTTACAAATCAGAACGGACTTGAAAAGGCAGGCGACAATACATATGTTCAAAGTAATAACTCAGGACTTGCAAATATAGGAGCATCTGGAATTGCAGGCAAGGGAAGCCTTCTTGCAGGAGCGCTGGAAATGTCAAACGTAGACCTTTCTGAACAATTTACAGATATGATAGTAACCCAGCGTGGATTCCAATCTAACGCAAAAACAATCCAAACTGCTGACACGCTTTTAGAAACAGTTCTTTCATTAAAACGCTAGTTTTAAGTAAAAGTCTTTTATAAAACAATTTAGGAGCATATCATAAAAAAATGGTATGCTCTTTTTTTAGGCAAATGCCACTAAAAAATACCCGCTTTTCGTGGTTGCGCTATCGCTTCATTGCTTCGTTCGCACAGGAGTGCTCACTATGCAACTTGCCTCCGGCAAGCCACTACAATCGGGGCTATAATTCTTTACTATGCCTCCTTAAGCGTAAAAAAAATAAAATTTATTTATGCAAAAAAATGTATTGTTTTTACAGATAAAATTCTATTAGTTGTTAATATATCTCCTATATAAGATGTTGACTAAATAAAAATGATAATAGATTATTTGAAAAAATACTTAAGGATAAATTCATGAGAAACAAATTTTTTATTTATGCTATGTTTATTGGTATTTTGCTTTCTTCATGTAAGGATAATTACGAGCAAAATGATTCTTCTGAGGCTAAGGTTGTTAAGGTACAAGATATTTCTATAAAAAATCTTACAAATCCTATTTCTTTGGTAAAAGATACGAAATATCAAATTGAGGCAACTGTATTGCCTGAAAATGCGACCGATAAGAAAATTTCATATTCTTCAAGCGATAAAAATATTGCCGCTGTCAATGAAAAAGGGCTCATCTTTGCAAAGTCTGTCGGAACTGCGTCTATCACGCTAAAAGCGGCAGATGGCGTTTCTAAAACGATAAGCGTAACCGTAACTGCGGCACGCATAAACGTAACGGAAATTGCCGTTCCTTCTACTGACGAAAATATTTCTATTGTAAAAGGCAGAACTCATCGGCTTAACGCCACAGTCAAGCCTGATAACGCAACCGATAAAACTCTGACATATTCTTCCGACCATAAAGATATTGCATCTGTTGATACAAACGGTTTGATTACCGCAAAGAAAGTCGGTGCTGCGGCACTGACGATAACCGCCGCAGATGGCATCACAAAAACTGTAAACGTGACCGTAACAGAAGCCGAAGTTGCCGTTACTGGCATTGAATTTGACCCGCCGCTTCCTGCGCAGCCGATTGAGTTGGGTATTGGTCAAGAATATAAAATCAATGCAAAAGTAAAACCTGACAACGCTACAAATAAATATGTCCGCATTACTAACAATGCTCCGGACTATATTTCTGTAAATGATAAAACTGTAGAAGGCTCAAAAGAAGGCGATGCAGAGGTGACTGTTGAATCTGTGTCCAATTCTGAAGTCAAAAAAATTATAAAATTTAAGATAACACAAAAACCTTCGATAAAAATAAAAACGATTCCTGCTTTGTGCGAAAGCAACGGTGGGGAAGTTACGTTTAAACTAGAAACGCTCAACGGAAAATTGAACTATGAGCTAGATGTTGTGAAAGGCGGCTCAAAGTGGATAAGTTTTGTCAGTAAAGACTCCTCAAATCCTGCTGAAGATACGATAAAACTAAACGTTTCTCAAAACAAAACAGTGTGGGCTAGAACTGCGGATATAAAGTTCATAGACAAAAGCACAAATCAATACGTCAAGGGCGACGATAAAAAAGACTTAACAGTGAAACTTGAGCAAAAAGCAAACGAGAATCCTACTGTGACAACAAAATGGGTTTCTGGAGTCGAAAAGCCGAATAATGGAGAAAAGGTTCCTGTTCTGGGCGAGGATGGAGCTCCATTACAAGAAGGTGGACAGACGCTCTACTACAATTCTGATTATGTCTCTGTGTGGGAAGAAAATTCAGATACAACGTTCTTCAATGTGCGAAAACTGAAATTTGTAATGCATGCTACTATGGCTCCTTATTGCTATCAAGGCTCTGACTCCAATATGTGTTGGGCAATGACTGCGAGCAATATGCTGCATTGGTGGGGTGAGCAAAACAAAGAGTTAATAAATAGATACAAAAATAAATACGGCTCTACCTACGATTTTTCATATACGAAAGGATTGCAAGATGACCAAGAATACGAGAAAAGTAAAATTGCGGCTTTATTCAGACGCAATTGTGTAAATAGCGGAAACGAGATTAGAAACGGTCTTGAAGGATTTTTATTTTCATCTGCTAACAGCCCATTTAAGGGAATCCCAAGTCCAAAATATTTTGATAAAGTTTTCAGTAAAGATAATAATATCGTGAATGTAGAGACACCTCACTCAAAGAAAGAGTTTGAAAGAATTTTAAAAGAAGCATTCAATTCTAAAAAAGCGATAGGATTAGATACGCGCGATGGACGTGGGAATTTGCACGCTATAACACTTTGGGGTGCTGCATTTGATGGAGATGAAAATATTATTGCAATTTATATTGCAGATAACAACAATCCGAACAATGAAATGATTACCTATGGAATTCGTTATCAAAAGAATATCTATGAAGAAAACGAAGAAGAAAACAATTATCCGTACCTTATAAACTATGCAGTAAAAAAGTCTATTATCAATATAGATAAATGGATAGATAGAATCACCACGCTCGATAAGGGTGAAAAGCAATGGCAAAAATGGCTTAATGAAAATTAGTAAGTGATTTGTGGACTTAAAAAGTTATAGGTTTTATAAATAACCAAAAAAAGGCTAAAGTAAAAGAAAATGCTTTAGCTTTTTTTATTTTGCCTAGCAGTTAATTTGTAAGCGAGTTTTAACTTAAAATCTAAATTTTAAGGTTAAATATAAACTTTAAGAAAAGCCTTCTATAAATATTTTTTAGTTTTTCGATTGCTTAAAATCATGCAATTTGTTATATTATCCAAATATGAGACTGTAGCTCAGCTGGATTAGAGCATCTGCCTTCTAAGCAGAGGGTCGGCAGTTCGAACCTGCCCAGTCTCATTTTTTATGTATTTGTGCCTAAATCTGCACAAGCGATTGTAAGGGCGCGTAGCGGCCACCGCAGCGAGCTAAAGCGAGCGAGGAGGCTGGAGCGAAAGCGCAACCCTGTAAAGCGCGGTCTTAAGCCGTTCTCTTCTGAATGGCTTAAGATGTGCCCGTATAAAAAATCTGATTTTTTATTTTTCTATTTCGTATGGCCAGTCTAAAATTCCGCCCATGTCTAAGATATTTTTGTAGCCCATTGAACTGAGTTTTTTTGCGGCGACTGCGCTTCTTCTTCCTGAGCGGCAGTAGATTATTATTTTGGTGTCTAAATTTGGCAGTTCTTTTGGACGAGTTGATTTTATTTCTTCGTTTGGAATTAAGATTGCTCCTGGAATGTGGCCTGTTTCGTATTCGCTTTTTGTGCGCACATCTACCAATATCACCTTTTCTTGTCCTTTAAGAAGTTTATTGCCTTCTTCCGCGCTTATTTTTTTGTAATTTTGTGCTGTGCTGCACGCTCCAAATGCAAGCATTGCGGTAAGAACACTGATTATATAACGCATTTTCATAGTTTCTTCCTTTTTGTCCTTAAAATTTTAATTTGATTTGAGATTTTTTGAAAATATTGCAAAAGTTCCTAATGCACATTTTATGTATTTTTTACTTTTGCGTATTTTCAACATAAAAAATGTAATGTTGCCGATTTTATAAGTCAAATAAAGCCTTTGTTATTGAACTTTTTATTGAAAAATCCGATTTGCCTTATTTTTGATTTTTGGGATATTGCAAAAATTTGCACTGTTGTTACTATTGCAAAATTTCATGCTTGAAGTTTTTTGTTTCAAGACTGTATAATTGATTTATGCAAGACACTACGATTGTTACAGATTCTCCTGTTGGGCAGCATTTGGAAAAAATTGCAGATTCTCAGCAGGTTTCTTACCTTATGTTCAACAAAAAAAAGATTAATCTCGTTGCGAAAATGACTATCGGTCGCTCGCCAGATTGCAGCATAGTTGTTGACAACAAATTGGCTAGCAGAGTTCACGCTTCGATTCAAAAGATTAAAGATGTCTTTTTTATTAAAGATGAAAATTCCACAAACGGAACTTTTATAAACGGAAAGCGAATTCCCAACGACAAATACGTAAAATTGAACGCGAACGATAAAATTACAATCGGTTCTGTAAATCTCATCATTTCTTAGGTTTTGCTGTGTCTTTAAGAGAAAATCTTCTCGATATTTGCAATTCAAACTTTCTTCCAGATTATTCTGTGCTTATGGATTTATCTTCTGCCTGCGTTAATCTGCTCGAAAACGAAGATTCTTCCTATCGTCCTCGTGAGCGAACGCAAAAAAAACTTTCTGGAGGACTTTTAAATTTTTGTAAAGAAAGCAAAAATCTTCCTGTTATAGTTATTCCTGATATTCACGCACGGTTTTATTTTTTAATGCACATTCTAGACTTTAAAATAGATGTTGATTGCAAAAAGATGTCTGTTTTACAGGCTTTGGAAAAAAATCTTATCTATGTGATTTGCGTCGGAGATTTGTTTCATTCTGAGGTTAGGGCTTATTCAAGATGGAAAAAAGCGTATGCGGCATTTAAAGATGGAAACCCAACCAGCGAGCCCATGTGCGAAGAGATGATTGAAAATTTAAAGACTGTTCAAATCGTTATGAAGTTAAAGCTTGCTTTTCCGGGAAATTTTCACTGTTTAAAAGGGAATCACGAAAATATCTTAAACGAAGAGGGGCGTGGAAATCATTCTTTTTACAAGATGGCTTTGGAAGGCGAAATGTTTTACAATTTTATGCGCGAAAAATATGACGATGCGCTTATCTACATGTGGAGTTGTTTTGAGCATTCGCTCCCTTTGTGTGCGGTTTTTCCAAATCTTGTTGTAAGCCATGCCGAACCCGCCTTTGTTCTAAATAAAACGAAAATAATAAATTTTAGAGACAATCCTGAAGTTGTTCTTGCTTTGACGTGGACTGCAAACGGCAAAGCGCAAGTTGGTTCCGTCTCTAAATCGATTAAAAATCTTGTTGGGAAAGATTGTGCAAAAGTGGTTTGGCTTGCAGGGCACAGACCTGTTGTTCAACGATATGCTTTAAGGCAGAGGGGAAAATTCATTCAAATTCATAATCCCAATATGGAAAACATCGCTTTTGTTCGGCCTTTTCAAAAATTTAATCCAGAAACCGATATTTTAAGCGTTCTAAAAGAGGAATAAGTTATGGCAGAAAAAATTCCTGAAATAATTGGTAAGTATAAGATTATGGGGCTTTTGGCTAAGGGCGGAATGGGCGCAGTCTATAAAGCGGTTCATCCTTCATTAAAGCGACTTGTAATTTTAAAAAAGCTTACGATACGAAATAATGCAACTGTTCGCGAGCGTTTTAAAAGGGAAGCACAGATTTTGCTCGACATGCAAAGTCCATATATCGTTCACCTTTTTGACTATTTTGTTGAAGGTCAAAGCCATTACATCGTTGAAGAATTTGTAGACGGACTTTCTCTTGCCCAAATTTTAGAAAAACAGGTTGCACTCTCTCCAGAAATCGCGCTTTTGATATTTCAAGATGCTTGCCTTGCCTTAAAATTTGCTCATGCTCATTCTATCGTGCACAGGGATATTAAACCTGGAAATATTTTGATTTCAAAAAGGGCAGGCGTTAAACTTGCTGATTTTGGAATTGCTTCTTCTGAAAGTGGCGATGACCTTTTAAAAGAAAAACCTTCGTCTAAAATACAAACTTCGACACAGGTGGATTCTTCGTTGACTAAGCATGGTGTTACTTTGGGAACTCCTGCTTATATGTCGCCAGAGCAGATTACCGACAGCCGAAATGTCGACAAGCGGGCAGACATCTATTCGATGGGCGTAATGCTTTACGAAATGCTTACTGGCAAAAAACCGTTTCCATCTAATATAAGCGAAGAAACCTTGCAAAAGATTAAAAAAGGCAAGTATGTTAATCCAAGAAAGATTGACAAATCGATTCCTCCAGAAATTTGTAGGATGATAAAAAAGATGCTAAAGGCAAATCCTGCAAGGAGATTTCAGTCTATAGAATCTGTCCTAAAAATCGTAAAAAAATATCTTTCGCATTACGACACTCATTCAATAAGGGTGGCACTTGCACAGACTGTAATTACAAAAAATCAGTTTTCGCCTCCAGCCTTTGAAAGAAAATCTCACCGTTTTAGAAACATTTTTTTTGCTTGTAGTGCTTGCGTTACGGTTTTGTTTTTGTTTTTTTGGGTCTGGTCTAAAGGCTATGTTCATAAAACGATTTTAAGCCATTGGTATACGCAGGTTGTGCTTAATATGGAGCTGCCGTCTACATCTTCTGTTGATTCTGATTTACCTGTGCGTTCTTTTTTCTTTGTTGATGACGGAAAGGATTTGCCAGAAGTAAAAAATACAAGGCGAGTTTTTGCCGAAAAAAAAGAAGTTTTGTTAAAAAATGGAGCAAAGACCACTGTAAAAACGAGTTCAGGCCGCGTTAAAAATTACGAAACCTATCCGATTTATCTTCGACCGGGAAAATACAGGATAAAAATCGCAGTTGGTTCTTATGTCATGTGGAATACTGTTGAAGTTGGAAAGAAAAATTTGAATTTTAAAATTTCAAATTTAAAAAATGCAAAAAGACCTTTAACCGTTCACGCTTTGAGTTATGATATTGATTCTAAAAAAGATATTTCTCAATCATCAAAATTTCAGGTGCTTTATCGGGGAAAATGGATTTTGCTTCAAGATTTGCCAGAAGCAGAATTAAAAACTGGAACTGTGCTAAAATTTCTTGTGAGTTGCGATGGCTACGAAGACGCTTTTTATTCGCTCATAATCGACTGGTATCAGGATGAACTTTTTATAACAGCTTCTCTTAAACGCAAACTCTAGAATAATATTTTCTTGTCGTCTTTGTTTTTTGTGAGTAGATTATATCTATGACAAAAGACAATAACGATGAAGATATTTCTATAGAAGAGCAGTTAAAAAATGCTATCGATGATGTGATTTCAAAAAATATTGATCCAAATGTTCCTGTGGACGTTGAAGTTACAGTGGAAAGTAAAGATAAAAATTCATCTTTAAAAAATGAAGATTCTATCGAAAATCCTTCAGAAAATTCAGAAAACTCGTCAAATTCTCAAAATAAAGAGCAAGCGCAGCCTTCAAAAAAAACAGGCTCAAAGCCAAAAGACAAAAATGATTTTGCAAGTGCTCTGGGTTCTATAATTCCTGTAGAGCAGACTTTGCCTGTAAAACTTTCAATTTTGGGGCTGAATGGGCATCCGATTTTTCCTGGAATCTTTACTCCTCTTATGATTTCAAATCAAGAAGACGTTAAAACTGTTGAGGACGCTTTTAATGGCTCTGGTTTTATAGGGCTCGTGCTTACAAAAGATGAAGTTGAAAGTGCAACTGTAAACGATATGTATGAAATTGGAACGGTTGCAAGGATTATTAAAAAAATAAATCTTCCTGACGGTGGAATCAACATCTTTGTTTCAACAATAAAGCGTTTTAAAATACGAAAATCTCTTTCTGTAAAAAATCCTGTGGTAGTTGCGGTTGAATATCTTGATGATGAAGAAGGTGAAACCTTTGAAACAAAAGCCTTGACTCGTGCTTTGATAAGCGAGATGAAAGAGATAAGCGACAATAATCCACTTTTTTCAGAAGAAATGCGATTGAATATGGTAAATATCGACAATCCTGGAAAAATTGCAGATTTTGTTGCTTCCATTTTGAATGTCGATAAAACCGACCAGCAAAAAGTTTTGGAGCAGTTGAATATTCGCTCAAGACTTGAACAAGTTCTTGTTTTTATCAAAAAAGAACAGGAACTTTTGCGCATGCAAAAGAAGATCCAAAACGAATTAAACGAAAAAATTGAAAAAAATCAACGTGAATATTTTTTAAGAGAAGAGATGAAGTCAATCCAAGATGAACTTGGAATTGGAGCGGATGGCGAAGGAAACGACTACACAAAATTTAAAGAAAAAATTGAAAGTTTTAAATTCTCTGGAGAATTAAAAGAAGAGACAGAAAGCGAACTTGAAAAATTTAAACTGATGGATCCAAGTTCTTCAGAATATTTTGTTTCTAGAAACTATCTTGAACTTATCTGCGCTCTTCCTTGGAACGAAGAAAAAAAAGAAAAACTCGACCTTGCAAAAGCGTATAAAATTTTGGAAAGAGATCACTACGGTCTTGACGATGTAAAAAAACGAATTCTCGAATACCTTGCTGTGCGAAAGATGAAAAATGACAATAAAGGTTCCATAATGATTTTGGTTGGACCTCCTGGTGTTGGAAAAACATCCATTGGTCATTCTATCGCAGATGCTATGGCAAAACCCTTTTACAGGTTTAGCGTAGGAGGAATGCGCGATGAGGCAGAAATTAAGGGGCACAGGCGAACCTATATAGGTGCAATGCCAGGAAAAATACTTCAAGGGTTAAAAATTACAAAGACAAAATCTCCAGTTTTTATGATTGATGAAGTTGATAAGATGGGCGTAAGTGCTCAAGGAGATCCTGCAAGTGCACTCTTGGAAGTATTGGACCCAGAGCAAAATATAAATTTCCGTGATAATTATCTTGATTTGCCTTTTGATGTCAGCAATGTTTTTTTTATCTTAACAGCAAACACTTTGGACAGCATTCCAGAGCCACTTTTAGACAGGGCGGAGATAATTCAACTTTCAGGCTATATAGATCAGGAAAAACTTGAAATTGCACGCAAATATCTTATTCCCAAAAATCTTGTAAAAAATGGACTTGCTCGAAATCAAGTAAAATACACAAAATCAGCACTTGCTCGCATAGCAGAAGAATATGCGCGAGAAGCTGGAGTGAGAAAATACGAAAAGTTAGTTGATAAGATTCATAGAAAAATCATCGCGGAAAAGCTTGCAGGTATTCCTGCAAATGTAAAAAAGTTAAGCGAGGTTGAAAAGATTTCTCAAGTTGAGCCTGAAAGTATAAAGGATTCAACTTATACGATTGATGCAAAAGATTTGGATAAATATCTTGGAAAGCCTGTGTTTGACGAAAGCGAGATAAAAAAAGCGGATATTCCTGGAACTTGCATAGGTCTTGCTTGGACTAGTATGGGTGGGGATACGCTTTTGATAGAAACCATAACTTTTCCGGATTCAAAAGGTGGGCTGGTGCTTACAGGGCAGATGGGCAATGTTATGAAGGAATCTTCTCAAATCGCTTTTAACTGGGCAAAAAAGTATGCGATAGAAAACAAGATAAAAAATCAAACTTGGTTCGAACAAAATGTTATTCATCTGCATATTCCAGAAGGGGCAACTCCAAAAGACGGTCCAAGTGCAGGAATAACGATGGCAACAACTTTTATGTCGCTGTTTACAGGAAGGATTGTAAAGCCGCACGTTGCGATGACGGGCGAACTAGACTTAACAGGAAGTGTTATGCCGATTGGAGGCTTGAGGGAAAAAACTGTCGCAGCAAAACGCAACGGAATCAAAACGATTTTTATTCCAAAGGCGAATCAAAGGGATTTGGAAGAAATTCCAGAAATCGTAAAAAGCGGAATAACTTTTATTCCTGTAAAAAATGCAATGGAAGTTATGACTCAAGTGTTTGTTCCAGCGAAAAAAACTGTTACAACTTTGAATTACGGTTTTTAATCTTTGATTTGAATTGTTAAAATCCGATGGGAAACACTTCTTGCCATAAGTTAAAACGCTCTGTTACAAGGGCGTTTTTTTTTGTATATTTATCGTAGTTATTTTTATCGAGGCATTTATGTTTCCACGCATATTTTTAAAACCAAAAGAGGATATGGAAGTTGCTCAGGGGTTTCCTTGGGTTTTTGACAACGAAATTGATTATGTAAAATTTGAACAAAAAAACGGTGTGAATAAATCTTCGCTTGAAGAATGCAAGGTTCAAGACGGGCAGGTTGTAGAAGTTTTTGCAAATGCCGGCGGATTTTTGGGAAGCGGTGTAATCAATCGAAAGTCAAAGATAACCGTCCGCCTTATCGGCCGCGAACATGCAGATAAAATCACTCAAGACACTTTTGCCTATTATGAAGAAAAAATTCAAAACGCTTATGACCTTAGAAAACTTTATTACGACATAAAAGACAGTTATCGTCTTGTTTACGGAGAAGCAGATTTTATTCCCGGGTTAATCGTTGAACGCTATTGCGACATAAAAAAGAATGTTTATCTTGTAGTTCAGTTTTTGTCATTGAGTGCAGAAGTTTTTAGAAAAGAAATTCTTTCAGCGCTTACAAAAATAATTCATCCTTATGGAATTTACGAAAGGGATGATGCAGGAGTTCGTGAAAAGGAAGGTTTGCAGGAAAAATCTTGCTGGCTTGGAGAAGTTCGGCAAGAAATCATAACGATAAAAGAAAACGATGTTCTTTTGGAAGTTGACCTTGCTCATGGGCAAAAAACTGGATATTTTTTGGATCAAAAATTTAATCGCGCTCAAGTTGCAAAACTCGCACAAGGAAAAAGGGTTTTAGATACTTTTACGCACACGGGGTCTTTTGGGCTTAACTGTTTTAAAGGCGGCGCAAAAGAAGTTATAAGCGTAGATTTGAGCCAGGAAGCGATTGACGTTGTAAACAAAAACATAAAATTGAACGGCGCAGAAAAAAAGATGACTGCGGTCTGTGCAGATGTTTTTGACCTTTTAAAAGATTATGAAGCAAAAAGCGAAAAATTTGACCTCATAATACTAGACCCACCAGCATTTACAAAAAATGCAAAAAATATTCAAAAGGCTTACGGTGGCTATAAAGAAATAAACTTACGCGCGATGAGGCTTTTAAATCCAAACGGAATACTTGTGACCTGTTCTTGCTCATATTTTTTTGATTCCCAGCATTTTTATGGAATGCTGATGAAGGCAGCCGAAGACAGTAAGAAAAAAGTTCAGATACTTGCAAAATACGGTGCAGGTCCAGATCATCCTGTTTTGGAAGGTTATCCAAAATCCGAATATCTAAAGTGTGCAGTCTGCCGCGTTATATAGTTTAAAATGGAACAGATGTCGTATAACTGTATCTTTGTAATAGGTCCAACAGCTCTAGGCAAAACTGCAATCGGTGTAAGGCTTGCAGCAAATCTTGGAGGAGAAATTTTAAGTGCAGACAGCAGACAGGTTTACAAAGGTTTGGACATTGGAAGCGGAAAAGATCTTTCAGATTTTAAAATTGAAAAAAATCTAGCTTTAAAATTAAATCTGTCACTTACGTCAAAAATAAAAGATGGATTCTATAATCTTCCGTATCATCTTATTGATGTTACTGATTTAAGTTACGAATACAGCCTTTTTGATTTTACCCGTGATTTTTATAAAGCATTTGCCGATTGCAAGGATAGGGGAGTTCTTCCTGTGATAGTTGGCGGAACCGGGATGTATCTGGATTCAATCTTGAGAAATTACGAGATGATTCCTTTTAATCCAAAAAAAGAGAAAATAGAGCAGCTTGAAAGTTTTTCTTTTGAAGATTTAAAATTGATTTTGATAAGGGAAAAAGAAAAAATTCACAACATAACAGAATTTGGCGATAAGGATAGATTGATAAAGGCAATTTTGCTGAACAGATTCAATAAATCAGAAGAATATAAAAAACTTCGAGATGAAATTCTTTCAAAAAGGCCAAAAGTAAATCCTCTGGTTTTAGGAACGACTTTGGACAGAAAAATCGTGCGGCAGAGAATCGAAAAACGGCTTAGAGCGCGAATTGATGAAGGTCTTATTGAAGAAGTAAAAAATCTTCACGAAGAAAAACATTTTTCGTGGCAAAGACTAGAATCTTTGGGGCTTGAATATCGCTTTGTAAGTGAATATTTGCAGGGAAAAATCGAAAGCAAAGAAAAAATGATAGAACTTTTAAATCTTGCAATAGGGCAGTTTGCTAAGCGTCAGGAAACCTGGTTTTTTGGAATGGAAAGAAAGGGGGTAAAAATAAACTGGCTGCCGCAAGACGAAAGCATAGATACTCGCTTTTTGGCAGCCTTAAATATTGTAAAACAAAATCTTAACCTTCCTGCGGAAAATAAAGATTAAAATTCAGATTAAAACGCGTTATGCTATTGCTTCAACAACAGCGGCAACCTTTGTAAGATAGCCAGTTCGTATGCAAGATTCAAAAAGAGCCTTGCTTATGTAATCTGTTGTGATGTCTTCGTATCCGTCTTCGTCGCGCACTATGCGTACAACATATCCATCTTCCATTTCTTTTACTACAGTCATATAGTCTGTTGTTTTGCCAATGCTTTTAAGAGTGTATGTACCCATTTTTTTCCTCCTACGCTTTTTTTCGCAAAAAATAATGTGCCGTACATAAATATTTTCGGTATAATAAAAAAAACATTAAGGTTTTTTGAAAAATTTGCCGGGATTTTATGAAAATTTTTGACAGCCATCTCCATTTAGTTCCTTCCGCCTCGATTCCAGACTTTAGTTCTTGTTCAAACGAAAAAATTGAATATTATGGAATAACCTGTGCGTTTTCTGAAGAAGAATTTAAAAAGCAGAACGAGATGATAAATTCAATCCCGAAAGATTCAAATATTTTTTTTTACAAAGCGTTTGGAATCCATCCTCAATGGCCTGATATTTCACAAAAAAATCAACTTGAAAAATTGCTAAAGGAAGGAAAAATCGATGCGATTGGAGAATGTGGCTTTGATTTTTTTACGCAGGAATTTAAAGATACGCTTTTGATGCAGGAAGAATGCTGGAAAGTTCAACTCGAATTTTCAGTCGAATACGAAAAACCTCTTATCATTCACGGAAGGAAATGTACAAATTATTTTTTTAGGGATGTCAAATTGCTAAAAAAAGTCCCAAAAGTAATCTTTCATTCGTGGGCGGGAACTTACAGGGAAGCACTCTCTCTGATTGAAAAAAATGTAGATGCGTATTTTTCGTTTGGAAAACCTTTGATAAACGGCAAAAAATCGGCGATTGAATGCGTGCAAAAACTTCCAGAAAAAAACATACTTTTAGAAACGGATAGCCCGTATCAGGCTTTAAAAGGCGAAAAAAAAACGTCTTTAGAAGATATTCTGCGTGTTTACAAAAAAGCATTTGAAATCAGGGGAAAAGAATTTTTTCCGCTTCCAGAACAGATTTTTAAATCTCCAGAGCAGAACTCCAGTGATTAAAGATTTAAAAAGCTACCTTTATAGTTTGAACGGTTTTTTCATAATCTGAATAAAAAGTTTCAATCAAGGTTTTTAAATCGCCTGTTTTTTTCCCTCGTAAGACATCTTCCAAAGCCTGTCCAGTAGAAGCGAGGGTTTCCATTGCAAGTTGCCGAGCGGCTCCTTTTATCCTGTGAACATAGCTTGCAGCTTCAACCAATTTTCTGTTTGCTATTAAATTGTTAAGCGTTTCTACAGAGAATTCCGTATCCAAAAATGACTTGAGTAAAATTTTTAAGAGTTCTTCGTCGTTATCCACAAAGGAAATCGCTTTTTCTTTATCAAATATTTTTTCCATAACTAAACTTCCTTTTTTGACGCATTATAGATTTTCATAAAAATCATTTCCGTTTTTATCGATAAGCACAAAGCACGGCAAATCTTTTACTGTTATCAGGCGGACTGCTTCCATTCCAAGTTCTTCGTAGTCGATTACTTCCTGCTCGGTTATATAGTTTGAAGCTATCAATGCGGCAATTCCTCCTGGCGTTCCAAGATAAAATCCACCGTATTTTTTACAGGCGTTTTTCCAGACGGCACTGCGGTTTCCTTTTGCAAGCGTTACCAAAGAAGCGTTATTTTCCATAAGTAAGTCTGCATAGCTGTCCATTCTACCTGCAGTTGTAGGCCCAAAAGAGCCGATTATTTTTGAATGAGGGGTGCGAGAAGGACCTGCGTAGCAGATAGGATATTTTTTTGTGTATTCGGGCAGTTTTCCTGTTGTATCGAACATTTTTTTCCAGCGAAGGTGTGCCGCATCGCGTGCAACTAAAATTTTTCCAGAAAGCAACAGCCTTTGTCCTGTTTTACAATCCGAAAGCTGTTGCAGGAGAAAATCCATCCCTTTATCTGTTTGTATGTGCTTTTCAGAACTTGAATTATTTTTTTCTTCGTCCAAGTAAGATATGCATTTATCAAAACCTTTTAATGCGGAAGGCTTATCAACGGTTTTTTCAAGGTAAATTCCTTCACCTGTAACGACCGCCTTTAGATTTCTGTGAGCACAGCAGCTAACTCCAATGCTCATTGGGCAACTGGCTCCGTGCCTGGAAAGTCGAATTACAATCGCTTCTAAGGCGAATTTTTTGCCACCGAATTGCGAGCCAAATCCTGTTTTTTCCGCAATCTGTAAAACTTGTTTTTCAAGTTCGCTATCCCTAAAGCCATCTGGACATGGAGCGTTTTGCATATTGTCGTAAGCACCTGCCGTCGCAAGTTTTAGTGTGAGTAGATTTTGCTCTGGGCTTAAACCTCCTACAACAACGGCAATCGTATAAGGAGGACAGGCGCTTGTTCCAAGTTTTTTTATCTGTTCTTCTAAAAATGTTTTTATAGATTCAGGATTTAAAAGCGCTTTTGTTCCCTGTATAAAACTCGTCTTATTGGAAGAACCGCCACCTTTGGCACAAAATATAAAACTCATAGAAGATTTGGGGGCAGCGCGAACAAAATCTGGAATGGGTGCAAGGCAGGCGTTATCTTCAAAGATTGAAATTTGAGCAGGCAGGTTATTTTTTGGATCTTTTTCTTCATAAAAAGAAGTGGGGCAAGTTGTAGAAAATCTGAGTTTGCATTCATCATAAACTTGAGCGCAGCCAGAAGAAAGCGCTTCAAAATCATTTTTTTCGTTCTGAGGTAAAGTTAAAAAAAGACCTTTTTGCCATGCAAATACATTTGCAATTCCGGTGTCCTGACATATAGGAAAAACATTTTGGCTTGCAATTTCTGCATTTTTTAGGATACAGGCAAGAACGTATTTGTCGTTTTCGCTTGTTTGGGGAGAAAGACAGGCATTTATAAGATTTTCGAGGTGATTTTTTGTAAAAGTAAAAGAAAGCCTTTTAAAAGCGTCATACGACAAGTTTTTTAAAACTTCACAATCTAAAACTGTTATCTTGAGTTTTGGGGAAAACTCAATTTTTTGTGAAGATTTATCTTTAAATGGGAAAAAATCAAAATCATTTTTCAGCGATATTTTTGTGTAACTCATCTGCACAGTATAGTTTGTTTCGATTCATTTTGCTATAATCGTCTCCAATCATGAATAAAACCAAATTAAAAACACTTTCGCTTGCGCTGTTTTTTTCTTCGGCGTTGTTTTCCTTGTTCAGTTTTCCAAATCACATAGATGTCTGCGTTCTTGCTCTTCCGCTTTCTCTATTATTCACCTTTTTTCTTTATTATGCAGGATATAACAGACTCTTTTGTCTTGGCGATTTAAAATTTTTAGGCGTTTACAGAACCCTCCTCCAATACGCACCTTATGTTTTTTTGATAGCATTTATAATTCGCCGCGCCGGCAATTTTTCTTCACCGTTTTTCATAGATTTTATTCAGGTAATTTTTTGGTGTGTTACAGGAATTTTAGATTTGATAATCTTGCACAATCTAAACCCAAAAAAGCTTTCAAAAATAGACGAAGCTTGGCACAAATACAGCCAGTCTCACAGTCTTTCGCGCAAAAAAGGTTTAAAAAGATTTTTCCTTGAAATTTTAAGCTGGATTGATGCTCTTGTTCAGGCGGTTTTTATGGTTCTTCTCTTGAACATTTTTATAGTGCAGTTGTACGAAATTCCTTCAGAATCCATGGTTCCAGAATTTTTGATAAAGGACAGGGTTGTAGTTTTTAAAACTTTGAGCGGACCAAGGTTTCCACTTTCTAAAGTTGGACTTCCGTATATAAAAGATTACAAACGAGGCGATATTGTAGTTTTTAGAAATCCTCATTATTCAGACGACAGAAAAAGCGAGGTTAAAACTTTTTTGAGCCAGCTCGTTTATATGTGCACTTTGACCAGCGTAAATTTAAATGTGGATTCAGACGGAAATCCTAAAGCAGACCCTCTTGTAAAAAGAATAGTTGGTGTTCACGGCGAACAGCTTATGATGCAGGACGGAATTCTTTATTCGCGTACACAAAAATCAGACGAGTGGGCTGCCGTAAAAGAAGATTCAAAATATGCTGAATGGAATCTCAATTCCCTAAAAAACTCAATAAAGCGAAGGCTTTCAAAAGAAAGTTTTATCGTAAGCCAAAGCGAATACGATTCGATGATTGAATGCGAAAAACTCAGAAATGACTTTGATATTTCTCTTTTTAAAATAGAAGCTGGAAGCCTTGCCCGCCAGTTTGAAGAAATTTCAAAATTTTACAAGGCAGAAAAAACAGATGAGAGTTTAGATTCATTCTTTAACGAAAAAACTCTCTTTGAATATTCACTTTTTGCAAGCCACCAGACTTATGCAAAAAAACTCCTTGCTTCCGCTAATGGTGCCTCTCTTTTTAACAATTTTATGACTTCGTGGATAGAAAAATCACCAAAGGATTTTTCAGGCGATTTATACAGCGAAGCAAATTTTAAATTCAACCTGATGATAAAAAAGACAGTTGCAAAACTCGTAATCCGCGACGCACAGCTTTTAGTGAACAATCAAGAACAAAACATCTCGACAGATGCTAAAATTCAAGAGCTTATGAGCGAAGCGCAAATGTTAAACTCTTACGCATTTTTGACGGACAGACGCAATATGCCGATTTTCCCTGCAAACGACAAAGACGGAAAACCTCAGTACATTCCAGAAAATTCTTATTTTATGATGGGCGACAACAGATTCAACTCGCTTGATATGAGGCATTCTTACGACGAGTGGCTGGCCCCCCTAACAGCACACGACCCTTATTCTGTAACCTATTACACAAATATGGCTCCGCAATATGTAAATAAATCGAAGATGCTTGGAACAACTAGCTACAGATTCTGGCCTTTGGACAGGCGTGGAGTTCCGGGGCATACAGGAAAATAATTTTATTTATAAGGGCGCATCTGCCTTTGGCAGACCAGGCTTTTCGGGGCTACGGCTTAAAGCCTCCGAACAAACGCAGTTCTTCGCCCTGCGTTTGTTTTCGCTTGCGCTCACCCCTACAATCCTTTGCGCAAATTTTAAAATCTTCCAATTCAATAAAAATTTCTTTTATAATCACCATTTAGTTTATTTTAAGGATTATAGAAAATTTGAAAAACCGCAAAAAATCGCTATAATTTGTCTGTAAAGAATTTTAGATTTTAGAGATTATGTGAGTACGCAATGAAAAAATCAGGCAGTGCAGGAGTAAAAGTCAAGTTTCCTATTGGTGTAAAACTTGCTTTCATTTTGGGTATTATAATTCTTGTTTCGCTTGGAACTGTAACAGTTCTTTCCAGCGTCCTTATGGGGCAGGATGTAAAAATAACTGCGGAGCGAAACAATCTTGCGCTAAACTCAAGGGCAAGCGACACGATCGAAGACAAACTTTCTTCTGTGCGTTCAAATGTTTTTCAGCTTTTAGATTTGATGAACGCTGTTTCTGGCGGAAAAAATGCAGGAAACGCAAAGCAAGCAATTTCTTTATTCTTAGAACGAAATGCCGACATAGCTTGCATCTATGTTCTTTCAAAAGATTCACTCACTCTAAAGAATCCTACAGACGACAGAATCGTAAACAACCGTTTTTTTATTTCCAACGAAATTGACACCTCTACGATTGACCTTTTCTTAAAACAAAATAGCCAAGCGCTAACAAGGGCGTGTTCTGGAGAAACAGTTGCTTTAAATGCAAGCCCATTTATCGGCATGCCAGTTCTTGCCCTATTTTTCCCGTGGAAAGAAAATGGGCGCGACCAAGCCTGCGTAATCATGTTTTCTATGGAAAGCATAACAGAGATTTTGGGCGTTGGAAGTGAAAATACAACTTTTGTCATAAACGACAACGACGACCTTCTTTCGCATCCTCAAACTGAGCGAATTTTAGCTGGCGAATCTTTTAAAAATCATCCGCTCATACAAGCGATGCGAAAAAATAACCAGAATAATCAGGATTCCAGACAAATTCCTTTTGTCTATACGGATTCTAATGGCAAAAAGCACAACTTTTACGGCGCGTACGAAAAACTTTCTTTTGGCGATATTGTTGTTCTTACTACAGTTGGACTTGAAACCGTTTTAGAAGGCGTTAGAAATACGCGAACGAACAACATCTTTATAACAGGCATAGTATTTTTCCTTGCAATCTTAATCATTCTCTTTTTTAGCCGATTTGCAATTTCAAACCACCTTAGAAAACTCTCTTCTGCTGCAAATGAAATTCAAAAAGGAAATTTCGATACAGATATAATCGACACTCTCAATACAAAGCGTCAGGACGAAATTGGCGTTTTAAACGAAGCGACAAAAAATGAGCGAGAATTCTTGAACACTTTTGCAAAATTTACAAACAAAGGCGTTGCAAAGGCTATTGCTCGCAAAGAGATTGATTTTACTCCTCACCTTAAAGATGTAACAATTTTTTTTAGCGATATTCGAGGATTTACCGCAATTTCTGACGGATTTAAAAATAAATTTGGAAACGAATCGCCTAAAGAGATAATCGGTTTTTTAAACGACTATATGGGGCGCATGGTCGAATGCATAACTTTGAGCGGAGGAAACGTAGATAAGTTTGAAGGCGATGCTATAATGGCTGTTTGGGGAATCTTAAGAGATGAAAGTTTAGATTTTGAAAAGATGAGCGATACAGACCCACAAAAAAAAGAATTAAAACAAAAGCACTACGCAAATGTTCTAGAAGATGCTTTGAATGCCGTAAAAGGCACTATTGCAATGCGCTACGCTTTGATGAAATACAACAAAGATGCTCAGGCGTTTACAAAACAGCACGAATCAGAAGAAAATGCAAAGTACAAGCCTCATATTCAGATTGGATGTGGTTTAAATACAGGGCGTGCGACCTGTGGAATTATGGGCGGAGAGGATAAACTTGAATACACGGCGATTGGAGATGCTGTAAACTTTGCAAGCCGCACAGAAAGTTCTAACAAAGCCTGTGGAACGGATATTTTAATTACAGAAGACACTTATCGTCTTTTAAAGACGAGATACATAAAAAACGAGACTAATAATTTTACCCTTAACGAAAAATTTATTGAGGATGAAATTGTTGTTGAAAAAATTCCGGTTGAGTTTGAGGTAAAAGGCAAAGGAGCTCAACATTTTTACGGTGTTGTAAATATGCCTAACTTTGACATAGAAAAGTTTTTTAAAGTAGAAAATGACTCTTTTGTCTTAGATGAAGATTGTGCAAGAGCTGTTGGAAAAACAGGACCTAAGACTTTAAACGAAGTGCGAACTTTGCTTGGAATTCCAATTCCTGATTTTGAAAAGGTCAACTTAAATGAAGAAGAAAACAAAGTCAAAGTCAAACAATAATATACAAAAAACATTCTTGCTTTCTGTGTTTGCTTGCATTTTGGGAGCGAGTATAAATTCAATTCTCTTTTACAATAACTTTTTTCAAACTCTTTCAAAGTTAAACGAAGAACCCATTGCGACAATCACTTTTAAGTATAAAACTGCACAACGAAAATTTTTGGAGAGGATGATTTGGGATCGCTTAAAACAAAATTCGCCTCTCTATAATGGCGACACCGTTCACACTTCGCCTTCTGCCGAGGCAACAATAACTTTTAACGATGGCAATGTTATGGTTTTGTCCGAAAGCACTATGGCTCAAGTTTTTGTCGATGAACAAAACTCTGCGTCTGCCCGTCTTTCTGGTGGCGAAGCGATGGTCGATTCTTCAAACTCTAATAATGGTTTTTCGCTTTCGTCTGGCTCTACTTTTATGAGCCTTGCTTCTGGTGCTCAGGTAAATGCTGCTACTGGAATTGATGCTGACATGAGAAAAGGCTTTGGACTTGAAGAAAAGAGCTCTTTATCAACATCGAGCGAAGAGTCTTTGCAAGAAAATCAATCTGGAAAAGCTTTAATTCAAGTCATAAAAGGCGAAGCGACGGTTTTAACTTCTTCCGGAGAAGAAAAAACTGTTCAAGAAGGGCAGAGCATTGAAATTTCAAAATCGGCTTTTGATAGCCCAAAACTTTCTGTAAAATCGCCACTGCCAAATCAAAAAATAATCTATTATACGCAAGGGCTTTGTGATGTTGATTTTAAATGGGAAGCGGAAAATTTAACTCCAATGGCAAAACTCTTTTTGGAAATTTCAAAAGATAAGTCTTTTAAAGAGCTTATAGATTCCAAAGAAGTGCAAGATTTAAAAGACTATTCAGTTTCTCTTGAAGATGGAAATTATTTTTGGAGGCTTTCTTTAGAAGATTCAGGAGAAAAAAATAGTTTAACTGGAAAATTCAATCTTACAAAAAGCCTTCCTCCAGATTTAGTTGCTCCTGCGAAGGACAATATTTTTATTTATAGAACAAAAAATCCTTCAGTTCGTTTTGTATGGACCGATTCACCTTTGGCTCAAAATTATAAACTTGAAATAAGCGATAACGAAAAGATGGAAAATCCGATTTTAACTCAACGGGTAAATTCAACTTCCAGCATTATCTCGACTTTAACCGAAGGAAAATATTTTTGGCAGGTAACTCCGTATTACAAAATAAATAATTTGGGCTTTGCTGCACAATCTATTGTACACTCGTTTGTTATAGAAAAAAAAGGCGGCTTAAATCCTGTTGAAATTTTTATTCCAGCAGACTCTAGCCTAGTCGATAACGATTCGCTTGCAGACAAAGCGTATTTTTCGTGGAAGAGCGATGTTGAAGCAGAAGAATACAATTTTAAAGCTTCAAAAAATCCAGACCTTTCAAATCCAAAGGTAAACTTAAAAACAAAAGAAAACTATGTTTCCTTAAAAGCCGCGGATTTTTTTGAGGAAGGAAAATGGTACTGGGGTGTAACTTTTAGCGATAGCGAAAAAAATGTTTCTCCGCCTTCTGCGATTCGTTCTTTTTATTCGATAAAAGGAAAGCCCAGCATTAGAGCAGTTGAACCTGCAAATATGTATCAGGTTTCAGAAAGCCTTGTTCAAGATTTGCGTTTTACATGGAAGAAAAATCTTCCGTCGTTTTACGAAAGCGAAATTCGAATAAGCACTGACGAAGCGATGAAAAACATAATCTATCGCTCAAAAATCGAAGGACACAGGCTTTCTGGATTAAAACTTGGTCTGGGAACTTATTATTGGAATTTGGTTGCATCGGCCTCGGATTCTTCCTTAACGATAGAAACTTCTCCGAGTCGTTTTTCTGTAATAGGAAATTTGAGTAAAGCAGAGTTAAAATCGCCTTTAGTTCGTGCTGTCGCAAGGGAAACCACGCCTTTTAAATTTGAATGGGATGCAGTCCCGGATGCAGATTCATACAAATTTGAAATTTATAAAGATTCTTCTGGCGAAGTAGTCTATACGGATACGATACTTGGAACTAGCACACAAGTCGATATGTTTTACGGTAAAGGCTTTGATGATAAGACCGATTACCGCTGGACTGTGCAGGCTAGGGCAAACGCAATTCCGGGGCTTGCTAGCCGAAGAATAGGTAATATTGCAGAAGAGAAATTTCTTCTTTTAAAATTGCGACCAGTTGAGATTTTGCTTCCGGGAAAAAATGCACAGATAAGTGGAGAAGATGCAATCTTGCGTCCAGGAAAAATAAAGTGGGATAGCGTTGACGCTGTTGAATATGCACAGCTTGTACTTACAAAAGTCGATGAAAAACCTGCAAAAGTTATCATAAAAACGCCTTCAGACGAGGTTATGCAGGCTCAAAATGCGGTAAAGATTGCACCAAAGGAGATTCCTCTTGACGCTCCAAATGGAATGCAAAGCGGTTCCTATGAAGTTGTAGTTTATGCAAAGACTTTAGACGGAATCGATATTTCAAACACAGAAGATGTGTATAAGGGACGGTTTACAATTCTTCCAATTCCAAAGCTTGAAACGGTTACGGCTTTAATCTCAAAACCTCAAAAATTTGATATAGATTATCTGCGTAATTTAAACAATAAGCGTTCTATCACACTTGAATGGGCAAAAGTTCCTAAGGCAACTTCTTATCTGGTAAAGGTTTATCTTGAACAATCGCGCTCAAAACAAACTCTCTTAATCGAAGACGAAATAGAAAAAAATTCTTATGCTATCGAATTTGAAAAAATGGATGAAAACTTGCGGGCTAAATTTCAGAGAGGAAACTTTTTATGGACAGTGCAGGCTATACGCAGGGTTGATTTTGACAATGATGGAATAAATGACAAAATTTTCCAGACGAGCGAAGTTTCTCCAAAAGCAAATTTTGTAACGGAAGTTCCCGAGGTAAGAAGAACTAGAAATATGGGAGCATCGAATACTTATGGCAAAAATTAAGTTTTATCCTGTATTTTTTTTAGTTTTTCTCTTTTGTTCTTTTTACTCTTTCGCTCAACAACAGGGCTTGCTTTCTACAGAGAGTCTTGCAAATCCAAACCAAAACATTCAAGAAGAAGCGATAGAGCAAGAAATTGTTACTGCCGAAAGTCAATGGCAGTATCTCGAATGGATTGAAGATTATCCAGAATACGTATCGCACTATGATGTTGTTGTAGAAAAACTTGAAGCAGGCAATTACGAGCAAGTGCGTAGCCTTTCTACAAATGACAATTCAACAAAAATTCAGATAACTCCTGCCTTAAAACCTGGGAATTATCGCTACAAAATAATAACCTACAATTTAATAGGAATTGCAGAAGTTGAGTCAGAATGGACATCTTTTAATATTTACATAGCGTATCAACCAGAAATAAAATCTGTAACTGTGGATTCAAATTTAACTTCAACAATCTATTTGGAAGAGGTAAACGATGGAATTATCTCGGTTTCTGGGCGAAACCTTTTTATGCCAAAGCAAAATCCGAACGACATAACTTTTACACAATATGTTTTAAAAAAAATAGACGAAAAGGAAACTTCAGAAATAACTTTTACGCCTTCAATCCTCAAACATTCAGAGAATAACAGGAACATAACTTTTCAATTTAATGCAAATTCGTTTGATGTTGGAACTTATAGTTTTATAGCACAAGATGCATCTGGTCTTGAAAATCCAATCGATTCTGCCAGCATGATAACCGTGAAATTTAGAAAAAAATTGGATATAGACTTGAGTGCAGGCTATGCTTGCCCTGTTGTTTTATTTGACGAAACAATCGAAGAATATTTTGGTACAAAGGTTTTTCCAGTTTCTGCATATTTTAAATTGAATATTATTCCGTTTAAGCACCGTTGGGGATATTTGGGATTTGGTTTGCAGTCTACATATACGAGGATGTTTGCAGACCATAACGATTATTCAATAGAAGGAAATCTTTTTACAGGATTTTTTACCGCTGTATACCAGTTTCCAATCCGCTTGGGAATAAAAAATTCAATTTCGACAAAGCATATTGCCACTATAGAATTGCACGGTGGGTTAGGGCTTATAATGTTCAACGATTTTGTTTTTAATTTTGGACACAGTGTAACTTCCCAAAAATTAAATAGTACAAACTTTTCTGTTGACGCTGGAATTTCGCTTCAATTTTATGTTTCAAATAGGCTTTTTATAGAAACTGATGCAGATTTTATCTGTGCTTATATTACGGATATGAACTTTGGAATGTTGTTTTCTTCTGTTGGAGTAGGGTGGCAGTTTTAAAAATATATATCATACACTTTTGCAAGATTTTTCACCTTGTAAAACTTGTGATTAACTTTTTGAATCTGAAATCCCTAATTTTTTGAGTTATAAATTTGAAAGAGATTTTCATTTATAAATTTTATATTTGAAAATTTTTATGGAGACGATTTTTATGAAAACAAAAATTGCATACAGATTCGCTTTTTTTTCAGCTTTCATTTTTGTTTTTTCTTTCTTTTTTTATTCGTGCACTTTTTTTAAGGATTCGTTTAATGAGCCTGTAAAAGATTTTTTTAAAGAATACACAGAAACGAGTGGCATTTTAGGATATAAAATTTCTTCTAGCGATTTTGTGCGAGGAAACGACGGTTCGCTGATAATTCCGTCTTATAAAGATGTTGAAGTGGATTTTTATCTTAGAAATCCGCAAAGGTATGTTTTTACAAGTGGCTCTAATATGAGCCTTGCTATGAATTCTTTGGATTGTGATAAATTTTTTGCTTTATGGGGAAGTTATCCAAATACAAATCTCGTAAAAATCTCGCAGGACAACTCCGATGTGTCTATTTTGCGTTTGGTCTATCCGAGTGATTTTTTAATAGGTGTGGATAATGGTTTTGATATAACCCCTACTGTAAGAATGTTTCATCCTCACACTGGTGCGGACTTTGGAACTTTTTCGCCAATAAAAATAATCTGCAACACACCTCCACCTCCAGTTTATGGCGCAGTTATCTATAAGGATGCAACTAATTATTACGTTCTTTTTAATATGCCAGAAAAATCCCTGTTAAAAGGTATTCATCGTGATATAGAAGTTGTTACTATAAATAATGCAATTTCATCAGACATAAGCATAAATAACTCTGACGGAACTTTTGTTTTTTCCAACGCTTCTTTTAAATTAGGAAATCCGATTTCTTCTTTAAGTTTGGAAAAATGTTCTCAAGAATTTACAGAACACGGTCAACCTGCATATTTTGAAACAGGCGATCTTGTCAGTTCAGAAAATAAATCCTACACAATAACGATAAAAGATAGTGCAGGTCTTTCGAGTGTAGTTACAACATCCGTTCAGTCTGTAAAACTTGGCCAAGTTACAGTTACGGATAAAAATGGTGCTGAAGTTCTTACAAATAGCGAGTTAAATCAGGATGAAGATTCTTCTTATGCAACTTTAACTATAATTCCTTCTGCTACAGGAAGCGATGGAAGTACGATAAGGGATACCGTCGTAATTTATGAGCTATATGAAGGTACAGACTCGAGTGGCAAACTCATTTTGAGCGGAAGCGGAACTAGTGGTTCTGTTAACATTGAAGTTCCTTGTGGAAATGCTTTTCTTAAAGTTTATTCGCACAAAGACTACTATGCAGATTCTCTTCCTGTGGAAATGAAAATAAAGGTCTTAAGAACAAACGTATATGTGTCTTCCAGCGGAAATGATATAACCAACAACGGAAGTAAAAATTCCCCATATAAAACTGTAAAAAATGCGATAAGCAATTTTAATTCTCCATCTGCAAATAATAAAATCACGCTCTTAACTGACATTATAGAAGAAAGTCCTGTGACGCTCGGTTCAACTTTCAATGTACAAATAGAAGGCAATGGTAAAAACTTAAATATTCCAGGAGTGGGATTAAACTTAAATGGAAAACTGACTATTAAAAATGCGAT
The DNA here is from genome assembly GCF_900497595.1 of Treponema pectinovorum. Lineage (NCBI taxonomy): Bacteria > Pseudomonadati > Spirochaetota > Spirochaetia > Treponematales > Treponemataceae > Treponema > Treponema pectinovorum. The sequence continues at coordinate 502,514 of NZ_UFQO01000001.1, read as the reverse complement.
TATAAATTGTCAAAAAATATCTTTAAATAATGCGTCTGCAAGTTTGACTCTTGCAGGAAGTTCAAAAGTCCAAAATGAAAATGCAAGTGAGGTTGGAATAATAAACTTTGCTGGTGCTGGCTGTTTCGTTACAGTTGATGAAAATCTCAGTGCAAACTCATCTGTTGCAAAAATTGCTTGGAATTCAAGTCTTGCTAGCAGTTATACAAGAGGAACGGCTGTGCTAAAAGCTGTAAATGGAAAAACTCTTACACAGGATATATGCAATAAGTTTGAGCTTAGTTCTAATCAGTATGTAATAAAATTGGAAGATGGAATTGGTGTGCTTGCTCAGTCGGGTGGAAGTTTAAATGTAGTGCCACTTGCAGACGGAATAATTTTTGAACTTTCAAGCGAGGCTGTTTTTGTCTTTAAACTTGGAAAATCCATAACAGTTTCTGCTAAAAAAGATGGAGTAGATATTACCTCCAACTGCACTTGGACAACAAAGGTGTATAATAATGGTATTCATGTAAATGCACAGGCTATAGAAGATGCAGGCGGAACTCTAAATGGGAACACGCTTATTTTACCAAATGCATTTCCAACTGGAACATATTCAATTATTGCAACGGCAATTTACAACGGCAAAACTTACAGTGCAACCTTTAATATAAATGTGGAGGCGATGTAATTTTTTTGTAAGTGCAAAATATCTTGGGGAAATTTTATGAATAAAACTTTTTACAGACTTTTATGTTTATTTTTGACTGTTCTCACATGTTTTTCGGGATGTTTTAGCGGATTAGACGATTCTTCTTTAAATGTGGATTCAAAAAATTTTATAACAGTCTCTGGCTCTTTGCGCAGTTCTGGTGCTGTTCCTTCTCGTTTTGTGCTTTCCCCTTTTGATTCTTTTAGAACAGCATTTCCTAGTGAACAAAGTAGCATTTTTTATGAAGTAAAAGCGGTAAAAAAGACAGATTCAAACGAAATTTATGAAGCAACAATCACGGGGCTTAATTTTTCAATAAAACTTACAAAGGGAACTTGGATTTTAACAGCAAAAGGCTATAGCGATTCTGCTAAAACAAAAGAAATTTTTAGGGGGAGCACAGAACTTACCTTAGGTGTGAATGAAACAATAAAAACTGGAATTTCAATAAATTTAACTGCAAATAACAGTGGAGAAAAAAAAGGAAGGGTTCGCCTTACTCTCGAAAAAGATTCAAGTGCAACTGCAAGTAAAATAGCAAAAGTTTTGGCTTCTTGGAACGACGGCTCTCAAAAATCACAATATTTGCTTTTTGACTCATATAATCAGGCGAGTTTTAATATGGGCGGTGGCGAGATAAAATCAGGTGCATACTCTGTATGTTTTACTTTCTATGATAGTGAAGGTGGTGTTTTGTTTTTCTGTTCGGAAGTTATAAACATTTTTGACAACATGGAAACAAACAGATGGATTTCGTCCGATTCTTCTGCATCACCATATTTAAAAACGAGTGGCGGAACAACAAAATTCTTTGTTACAGAAGATCTCGTAAAAAATTTTGTAGGAACAACTTTTTATGTAAATGGTGCAGGCGGAAATATTGGCACACAAGGAAGTGATTCAACAGGAAATGGAGGATATTTTTCGCCCTTTGCTACAGTTTATAAAGCAGTAAAGGTTATAGAAAATAGTCCAAAGGATTCCAATACTGAATTTACAGTCTATGTCAGTGGGAAAACTTTAGAAACACGAACGATTGAAATAAAAAAGAATACAACGATAAAAAAAATTGATTTAGACACTACCAATGCAACTTTAGAGCGAAAATCAGATTTTACTACAGGTTCAATGATAAAAGTTGATTCAAACGCAAAACTAACGATGAACAACATCACTTTGGATGGAAAAGATATTGAAATTTCAGTTCCTAGTGCGGGAAGTTGTGGTGGAGGAATCTTTGCATTAGGAGAGGTCGATTTAAATAATTGCACGATAAAAAATTTCAATTTTTCTACAACTAAAAATTCTTTCGGAGGTGCAATAGCCTTTGCAAAAAAGTCAAAACTTACTAACTGTACAATTCAAGGCTGCAAGGCAAAAATTGGTGGTGCAATTTTAGTAGGAGTAGCAGATGGAGCGAGCATTGTCGTCGAGATGAATGGTGGAGAAGTTAAAAATTGCTCGGCTTTTTTTGGTGGTGGTGTTTTTGTAAACATAGATTGCACTTTTAAAATGACAGATGCAACAATTTTTTCTTGCCATTCACTTGATAATAAGCCTTCTGGAGTTTATTTGGAATCTAACAGTGCCGAACAAAAAAATTCAACTCTTGCTATTGGAGGTTCTTCAAAAATCGGAAGCGAAACGGATAAAACCGACATCATAGTTTCAAGCTATACTAATGGAACCGAAACTTCAGCATCAAAAATAAAGATAGAAAGTGAACTTAGCCAAAACTTTGTTGCTCATATAACTCCTTCTACTTACAAACAAGGCGTGGCGATAATCGACTTTGGCGATAATTTTTCTGGTAATAAACAAAATTTGCTTTTAAAATTTAAAGTAAACGCAGATTCTTCATTAAATCCTCCTACTGCTTACACTTTGGAATTAAAAAATGGAAAAGGAGTGCTTGTAAAACAGGGGCTAACAACAACTTTTACAGGGCCGCTTCCTTACATTGTCTCTGTTCCATCCGAAAATTTAAAATCAATAGTTGGAAATTCAAATACTGTTAGCGTAACTGTAAAAAAGACAGATAATACACAAATTTCATTCTCTGGTGCAGGCAATGCAAACTCAATAAGTTTAAGCCTTTTACAAAATGGCAATGTGTTTTTTACAAATGCATCACAAACGGATAAAACAAAAATAACGATTCCTGCGTGGCTCCAAGTTGGTCTATACGAGCTTCGTGCTGTTATAAAAATTGAAGGAAATACCTATGACTATACTGCACGATATGAGGTTACGGCAGACTAAAAAACTATGCAGAAGTTGCGATTAAAAAATAATTTGTGCTTATTTACCAAAAAACTGTAACTGTTATAATCTTAAAAATAGAAAAAAAATGCTTTTTGTGTTAAAATTCCACTGGTGGTTAGAGTGGCGTTTTGCCAAATTGTTATGGGTTTGCTTAGCAAATTTTTACCGTATGTTGATATAAATTGGAGGATTTTATGACTTATAAAAGGAAAATCTATGGCTTTTGCATTGGTGCGTTTTGTGCACTTTTTATGCTTGGCTGTTCCGCAATAGAAGAAACTTCTTCTGTCGCTTTTAATTTAGACCTTACTTCGCTTTCTTTAGAGAATTCTAATGCTAGGCAGGTTCTTGATTCTGAAGGACAAAACATAAAACTTAGAGTTCTTGCTCGACTGATGAAAGCCGATTTTGAACACAGTAGTCATCAGGAAGAAGAACGCAATAATCAAATGCTGGATATTTTTTATCCTCAAACTAAAAATGTAAACTTAGCTTTTAGAGATTTAGAAGTTGGAGAAAGTTACCGTATCTTTGTAAATGTATGGACTGTAGAAGAAGGTCAGGATTTTCAAATTAGTCTTGTTGCCGATGGAGAAGCAACCTTTGAAGTAAAATCTGGTGAAAATCAAGTACGATTAGAACTTACAAAAGATACTGGCATTACGGTTATGCTGGCTGCAGATATAAGTGAAATAGAGATTCCTTCATCGACAGAGTATCACCGTTATATTTTGTTTAAACTTACAAATACTCTAGATAACAAAACCTGGTATGGTTTGGAAGAGGCTAAAAAACTTGGAGAAGGAAAAGTCTGGCACGGTTTTGCAGGATATGGTGCGTTGTTGCGCACAAAGGCTCAGGTTTCTTATATAATAACAAAAGATGCGATTAGCTGGGCTGGAAAAGATCCTGCTGGAAAGTACCAAAATAAAACGTCTATTGATGGGTTAAAATATTCTGTTTTAGCAGCAAGCAATGAAAAAACTTATTTTGTTGCTCCAACGAGTTCTAATGACAGTGAAAAATTAGCAAACTTTACAATTAAGTTGGATACACTGCAATCGCAAAGTCAAGGTGTTGAAGTAGGTGTACTTGCCACACCGAAAATAGTATATGAAGCAAAAAATTGCACTGTAGTAGCTCCTCCTAGTCTAAGCACTATTTACGGTGTAACATTCTCTCAATTTCCAACAAGTCCAACAATAAAACTGACTGCAAAGACAAAAGATAATAATTCTTACGAGAGCGGAGTTGCGTACGAATGGTTCTTAAATGGCAGCAAAATGCAAGAAACAGATGGTGTTTCTAGTGATGGTTCTTTTAAACTAAAGCCAACTGAAAATTCAAAAATAAATAGTGAAGGTATAAATACCGTCATGGTTATTGTTAGCAAGGACGGTCAAATGCAGTCTGCTATTTGGCAATTTAATATTAAAGACTAGCTGAAATTGATTTAAATTATTTAAAAAGAAATACCCCTTGCAACATAAAGTTCAAGGGGCTTTTTTTGCGATGATTATTCTGCGTAAAGGATTGTAGCACCTTTAGTCCGCCGTTTAGGCGGATGAGCGGCGGCTAGACCGCGAAGTGCGAAAAGCCTGGTGCTGCAAAACAAAAGTTTTGCAGCATACGCCCATAGCTTTTATAGATGAATGGTTGTGAATATTATCGGCCGTGGCACTGCTTGTATTTTTTCCCGCTTCCGCATGGACAAGGGTCGTTTCTTCCAACTTTTGGCATTGTTCTTCTTACGGTTACGCTTTCGCCCTGTCTTGAAGATGCCATTACGCCGCTTGCTTGCTGTTTTGAATGGTATGCTCTGCTTGCAATAGAGTTTGAGGCTTGCCCCTGAGTGCGTGCCTGGTCGCTCATGCTTTGAGCCTGACTGTGTTGGGCGTTCATCTGTATATTGCGGTTTGCCTGTTGTGCTGGTGGATTTATCTGCACTCGGACTTTGAACACTCGTCCTGCTATTGTGAGGCGGATATTTTCTATCATATCTTCGAATGCGTTAAAACCGTCAATTTTGTATTCTGTTAAAGGATTTTTTGAACTGTAGGAACGAAGGTGAACGGCTTCTCGCAATGCATCCAAAAACTCAAGCTGGTCGAGCCACTTTCTGTCGATTAACTGCAAATATTGGTATCTTATGAACATATTAAACTGTTCGTGTCCAACCAATTCTTCTTTTTCTGTTAAATCGTTTTGCAAAAGTGCCAATACACTTTCTTTTGTGCATTCTTTTGCAGGAAGCTGAACTCCAAAATTTTCTCTTATCTGCTCTAAAAGTGGCGAAAGCCCATTTTTTCTGTTGTGCTCGTATTCTGTAAACCACTGCTCAAGATAGTCGTCTGCGGTTGTCATTATGCGCTGGGTCAATTTTTCGTCTGAAAGAATTCCATCCCTCTGCCCATAGATAAACTCTCGCTGGTCGTTTAATACATCGTCGTAGTCAATCAAGTTTTTTCGGATTTCAAAGTTTCGCTGTTCAACTTTTTTCTGTGCGTTTTCGATTCCCTTTGTAAGCCAAGGATGATATATAGGCTCGCCTGGTTCCATGCCGATTCTTTTCATTATGCCTTTCATCTTTTCGCCGCCAAAGAGCCTCATGAGATCGTCGTCCATCGATATAAAGAATTTTGACCTTCCTGGGTCTCCTTGTCGTCCAGAGCGACCGCGCAACTGGTTGTCGATACGGCGCGATTCATGGCGTTCGGAACCGATTACATAAAGTCCGCCAAGTGCTTTTACTTCTTCATAGTCGCCTTGCCATTTTTCTTTTTCTATTTGAAGTGCCTGTTTTAATTGTTCTGGAGTTGCGTTTGTTCCTGCACGTTTTGTCGCCCTCGATTCATAACTTCCGCCAAGTTTTATATCTGTACCGCGTCCTGCCATGTTTGTTGCAACCGTTACCGCACCTTTTGCACCTGCTTCTGCGATAATCAAGGCTTCGCGTGCGTGGTTTTTTGCGTTTAAAACTTCATGGCGAATTCCTGCTCTTGTAAGGAGGGTGGAAAGATGCTCTGACTTTTCTACGGAAACGGTGCCTACCAGAATAGGTTGCCCCTTATCGTGTGCAGTTTTTATTTCTTTTACGATTGCGTTCCATTTATCTTCTTCGTTTAAGTAAACCTCGTCATTTTCGTCAATTCGAGCGACAGGAAGATTTGTAGGAATTGCTACTACGTCGAGTTTGTATATCTTTGAAAATTCTACTGCTTCTGTTTGTGCAGTTCCTGTCATTCCCGAAAGTTTGTTGTACATTCTGAAAAAGTTCTGGAAAGTTACAGTTGCCATTGTCCTGTTGCGCTGTGCAATTTTTACTCGCTCTTTTGCTTCTATTGCTTGGTGCAATCCGTCTGAATAGCGGCGGCCTTCCAAAATGCGTCCTGTAAATTCGTCTACAATTTGAACTTGCCCGTCTTTTACAACATAATCAACATCGTTTTCGTAGAGCAGGTGAGCGCGAAGTGCCTGCGTAAAATAGTGCAAAAATTCAAAGTTTTGCTCGTCCTGCAATTTTGTGTCGCTGGGGATAAGGTTATGCTGGTGCAAAATTTTTTCGATATGCTCCATTCCTTTGTCTGTAAAAGAAATCCTTTTTGACTTTTCGTCAATCTTATAGTCGCCTTCCATTGCCGCTCGCTCTTCTGGAGTCATTTGAACTTCATCAGGATAGTCGTCTGTGGCAGGATCTTTTTTTACTTCTGTAAATTCTCCAACGTATTTGTCTACTTCATAATACTTGTATGTGTCGTCTTCGCCAGCACCAGAGATTATAAGTGGAGTTCTCGCTTCATCGATGAGGATGGAGTCAATTTCATCGACTATGCAATAGTTGAATCCTCTTTGAACCTTTGATGAAAGTTCTATCTGCATGTTGTCGCGAAGATAGTCAAAGCCAAGTTCGTTGTTTGTTCCGTATGTGATGTCGCAGTTGTATGCTTGGCGGCGAGCATCGTTATCCATATTTGAAAGTATTGCGCCTACTGTACAGCCAAGATAACTAAACACAGGACGCATAGTGTTTGCATCGCGCTCTGCAAGATAGTCGTTTACAGTAACTACGTGAACACCTTTTCCAGTAAGGCAGTTTAGATAGGAAGGTGCTACTGCAACGAGGGTTTTTCCTTCACCGGTTTTCATTTCGGTTATTCTTCCAAGGTGGAGATTTATTGACCCCATCACCTGTACGTCATAAGCACGCTCACCGCGAACTCTAAATGCCGCTTCCCTGCATAGCGCAAACGCTTCTGGAAGGATGTCGTCCAAAGTTTCACCATTTGCAAGTCGCTCTTTAAAAATTTGTGTCTGTTTAGGAAAATCCTGTTCGGAAAGGGATTTTGCCCAACTTTCTTTTTCGTTTACAGCAGCCACTATTGGCAGCATTTTTTTAATATCGCGTTCATTTTGTGAACCAAATATGGTTGTAAAAATTTTATCTAACATAATCTTAATAATATACTGAAAAACACTATGTATGAATAGAAAAAACTATAAAATAAAGGCGAGCCTAACTGTCTTTTTAAAAGTTGACGGTTTTTATTCAATTTTATATTCTATTTTTGTATGATTAAAATCTTTAAAAAATCTGTGTGGATTTTTTTGTCTTTGCTTTGTCTCTCTTTTTTTTCCTGCATCCGTTCAAATACTGTAAGTTCAATCGGCGAAAATTCTCTTTTTAAGATAAATTACGGCAGTTTTGAAGATGAATTAAATCTTTTTAACTTAAGTCTTTCTGGCTCTATAAATACTTATATGACGATGCAGGACGGTTTTTTTTACATTGCAAATGGCGAGTCAAAAAAAATTATGGAATTAAATTCCTATGGGGATTTGTTGAGCCTTTATTACAACGAAGATTTTACAAAGTTGCCTTCATTTGCAGACTCACAAACTGCCAATTCAACTAAAAAAGCGATTTCTTATCCTTTTAATTCTTTGGGTCCCTTGGCTGTAGATTCCAAAAAAAGCCTTTACGCTGTAGACACTCTTCCTTCCGACAGAAACGAAGTTGATTCAAAAAATCGTCTGCTTTTAAACTATGTTGTTTTAAGGTTTTCTAGCGATGGAAAATTCATAGATTATATTGGACAGGAAGGTCCAGGCGGAACGCCGTTTCCGTACATAAAAAAAATTTACATCACAAAGAATGATGAGCTTGTTGTTGTCTGCGAAACAAATGTTGGTCCTACAGTTTATTGGTTTAACGAAAGCGGATTTTTGCTCTATACGATTCCGTTTACGGAAGATACTGTGCCAAAATTAAAGAGCGATGACCCGGATTATGTTTCTTTTGTTTCCATAGAAAATGTAATTCCAGACAATATGGATTATAAACTTTATGTTCAAGTAAATTATTTTCAAAACTATCTCGACCCAGCGACAAAAGTTCAATCTGGAGTCGATTACGAAAAGACAATGCTTTATCCGTTGGATGTAGAAACCGCTTTGTATGAAGAAGGCCTTGATATTCCGTCTTTTGAAGAATCTATTTCTGGAAGCTTGAGCAAAGATGTCTTTTCTGTTCCTTTTGAATTGTTAGGCGTTACAGATAATGGCTGGTTTTTCTTTATTTTGCCGATAGAAAAAGGATATCTGGTGCAGATGGTGCAGCCAAATGGTCAAAAAATCTTAAAACGCTCGTTGCCTTTGGAGCACAGTTCAATCCTTTACAGTTCACTTTCTTTAAGCAGAAACGGAATTATAAGTGCACTTCTCATAAAAAATTCGCAGGCAGAAATTTCATGGTGGCGGACGGACTCCCTCGTTAGCGGTTTAATGAATTGATGTTCGCTTTTTAGAGGTTTGAAATTCAAGATGGATTTAGAAAATATCGAAGAAGGTCATGCAGACGGCGAAGAAAAATTGGTTTTTCATTACAACCGAGACGCAAGGCTCAGCCGTGCTCCCGAAATTGTACAGAATTTTTATTCAGGAAAGTTAAAAGCGTTTAAACCTGGAATTTTTAGGGCTCTTGTTTCTACAAAAGGCAACAGGCTTATGTTTGTAACCCTTTTGGTTTGCTTTTTTATCGTGGTATTTTTGGGATTTTTTAACAAAAAGGACAACGCAGTTTTAAATTCCATTCCCTTAAATCTTTCCGCTTTTTCGTTTGAAGAAAATGTTTATGTTAGCCTTTCTTTTGATGAAATTAAAAAAAACTCAGAATCAAAAAAAATTGCCGAAGGGCAGAATATTCAAATTGAATTGGCATTTTTGGATGGAGCGAAAATTCCTGTTGAAAAAAAATCCTTCAGTTTGCTCTATAAAGGTGAAAAAACATTTTTAAGGACAACATTTCACGATTATGATATATTTTATGTAAAAGCGAGCGTTTTTATTGCAGATAATTCTGTGGATTTAATCGCCACGATTGAAAAACGCTAAAAACGGAGAAAAATTATGCTTCAATTTTACTTTCTTTCTATTTTGCTGAATATTGTTTCTGGTCTTATTTTGGTTTATGCGACAAATTTTATGGTTGAAAAAAATAAGGATGCCCTTAACGAAAATCTTACCGATGAAAAACCACAAGATGATTCATTGACTACCGATAAAAATTCAGATGAAGATTCTTCGGATTCTTTTTTTGACAAAAAAATCCAGTTTGCAGTCAATTCAAAGGGAAGTTTTTTTGATGATATGACTTTTCGACTTGTGGTCGCTGTGCTTTCTGGTCTTACAGGTTTGATGAAACTCTTATCGACCGTTCAAAATGATGTTCCTGTAATTGGAGATTTAATTCCTGCTGTTGCTGGAATTGCAGCTTGCTTTGCACTTTTAATAGAATTTTATTCTACAAAATCAGAAACTCATCTTGTTCTTCCTTCGTTTGTTTCCACGATTTTTGTGGATGGAAGAAAATATTTGGGAATTTTTTGTATAATTGCAGGATTCCTTCATTTTATTTTTCCAAGAGTTTTGTTTTTATAGAATTTTAGATTTAAAAAATTTGGAGTAAAAATGAATAAAAAATCTATTGCCTGCATAGCATTTAAAGAGAATAAAGTTTTTATTGCAAAGCGAAACCCTGTTGGTCAGATGGGTGGGCGTTGGGAATTTCCAGGCGGAAAAGTTGATGCAGGCGAAACCGACGAGCAATCTGTAACGAGAGAATGTCACGAAGAATTTGGAGTGGAAGTTGAAGTAGGCGAAAAGATTGCTCAGGCAACTTTTAAGCATTTTGGCGATGATTTTGAACTCAACGCATATCTTGTGAGGTTTCCTCATGATGGAATCGCACAGAAGTTTACTCTTACAGAACATTCTGAATATCGCTGGGCTGAACTTTCTGAAATTCCAACCTTGTCATTTGTCGATTCTGACCTTTTGATATATCCGCAGGTTTGTAAATTTTTTGCTAATTCGATAGATTAACCGATGAAAAAACCTTTTTTAATTTTTGCCGTTTTTGTTTTTAGTCTTTTTTCAATTGTAAATTTTATTTCCTGCGAAAAAAGAAACGATTTACCCGTTTTTGATTCTCGTAATCCTCTTTCTGTAGAACCAGGAGTGGAGTGGGTTTTAATTACTTCTCCTTATGCAGCCTGCTATCGCTTGCCAAATTACGAGGCAGAAGTTACAAATCACCTTAGGCGAGGCGAGATAAGGATGATAGAGGGAATGTCTTCCACAAAAATGGAAGACAGTTACGAAAAATGGATTTTTATAGGAGAAGGCTGGATTCCAGAAAATTTGACTCAAATTTTTTCTAACAGATTAAAGGCAGAAAAAGCACTCAAGGATTTTGACCTTTAATCGATTTTGCGTTTTGATTGCAGGATTTTTTGTGCAGCGTCTTCTACGCTCAAGCTTTCAAAAATTTCTCGCGTGGAAAGATTTTTTAGATTGATTTTGTTCGATTGCGCATCTTTTTCTTCTATGATGATTCCCCAAGGAATTGTCTTTGATTCGCAATATGCATATTGATGCCCCATTTTTTTGTCGTCTGGAAAAACTTCTGTGTTTATTCCTTTATCCCTTAGCATAGAAGCGACTTTCTGGTAGTGAATGGAAAGAGCCTTGTCTAAACAGAAAATTTCTGCATCGAGATAACTGCCTTTTTTTTCGAGTTTTCCAAGTTGTTCAAGTCCTGCAATCAAGCGGTCAAGACCTATAGATGCTCCAACTCCAGGAAGATGAGTTTTTGTGTAAAGCCCTGCAAGGTTATCGTAGCGACCGCCGGAGCAAACTGAGCCAATGGATGGAAGTTCATTTAAAAATGTTTCGTAAACAATGCCTGTGTAGTAGTCGAGCCCTCTTGTTATGGAAGGATCTAAGACAAAACTTGCTTCTATGCCGCTTGCCTTCATCATCTCAAAAATTTCGCGCATCCTTTTTGTGTCGCTTTCGATTCCGCCAGCCATTTCTTCGAGCATATCCAAAGTTGAAAGGAAGTCTTTGTTGCCAGAGATATATTTTAGAATTTCTTCTGCTTTTTCTTTTGAGCCTGTATATTCGAGTAATTCGTTTTTAACTTCTTCTTTGCCTACTTTTGCAAGCTTGTCTACAGAGCGCAAAATTTCTTCTGATTTTTCACTTGAACCAATTTTTTTTAAGAAACGGTTGAAAATCCCTCTGTGGTTTACGTGAATCGTTATGTCTTTTACGCCGATTTCTTCAAAAGCGGCTTTCATCAAACTTAAAATTTCAAAATCTGTTGCAGCAGAATCTGAACCGACCGTATCTATATCGCATTGAACAAATTCTCTATAGCGGCCAGCTTGTGGTTTTTCGCCTCGCCAAACTTTTGAGATGTGATAGCGTTTAAAAGGAAAGTACAGTTCGCTTTCGTGTTCTGCTGTAAAGCGTGCAAAAGGCACAGTTAAGTCGAATCTGAGAGCAACGTCGCGATTGCCGTTATCTAAAAATCGAAAAACCTGCTTTTCTGTTTCGCCATTGGATTTTCGGAGTAAAATTTCTGAATATTCGAGAACTGGAGTATCGATTGGAACAAAACCGAACGAACGGTAAACTTTTGTAATTTTTTCTATAAGCTGTGAACGAAGAATTTCGTCTTGAGGAAGTATGTCGCGAAAGCCCTTTAACACTTTCGGGTGAATTAAATCTGCCATAATGCAATAGATGATAATGAAATTTTAATTTTTATACAATTAAAACGAAAAGTGTTGACATTTTGTTGTAAGTCGCACAGGAGGTGCGACAAATGCGGCAAGGGATTTGCGTTTCAAGAAAACTTCCGTGTTTTCTTGAAACAGACAGTTTTATTACTAAAACTGCCAACATTTGATTGTAGGTGTACATCCGTGTACACAGCGGCCAACGCAGCGAGCGAGGAGGCTGGAGCGAAAGCGGAACCCCGCAAAGCCCGTTTTTTGCGCAATGCAATGGAGCAAAAAGCCGCCCAAAATAAAATTCAAACTAAGAACACATTCATTTTACGAAAAATCTGTGAACAAAACCCCTTCTCCAGATTTTACGTCGCGCGTTAGAGTTTTTCCGATTGTGTTTTCGAGATAAAGAGGGCTTATTCCTGCGGTTAAATTTTTTTCGGTTCGCAAAACTGCTATGTCTTCTTTTTTTATGATTGCTCCTTTTTTTAGATTTTTTACAAAGTGGAGGCTTCGATTTGTTCTGCCATAATTTTGTTCTTCGATTGGAGCGAGTTTTTTTATTCCATCGCCAAGTATTTTTTCTATGCGTCCTTTGCCTTCTGTAGATTCAAGCTGGCGTATTATTTCTTTTTCGCCTTTTTCGGTCCCATAATGGCGCATAACCGCATCGCTTTGATGAACGCAGTGACACATCAGTGCAAAATCCTCTGGAGTGAGTGCAACTTTGTCGTCGAGGCCGTCTGTCAAATGACTTAAAGTTATGTGTTTTTCTATCATGCTCGCGCCTTGGCTTACTGCAAGGCTTGGAACGAGGATTGGGCTTAAAGAATGATCGCTAACGCCTGTTTTTATATTGAACTTTTGTGCCAGTGTTTTTATTAGACGAAGATTGTACTGTTCTTCTGGTGCCGGATAAAAAGTTATGCAGTGGAGAAGCGTGAGATTTTTTGTGCCTAGAAGCTCAATCGCATTTTGGATGTCCTGTAATTTTGAAACTCCGCTGGAAATTATTACAGGAATCATCTCCTGTAAGTTTTTTTCCTGCTGTGCTCTAAAATCTGCAAGTGATTTTAAAAGAGGAATGTGGTTTAACTCTGGGCTTGCAATTTTTATGTAGTCTGGTTTTATTTCTAAAAGTTCTTTTAATGAACGAAGTCCAAATGGAGAGCAGGCGAATTTGATTTTTTTTTCATGTGCATAAGAAAGGCAATCTCTAAAAAACTTTGGTTCAACTTCTAAAGATTTAAAACTGTCGTAGAGGCGAATTTTTCCGCCTGGCAAATCGACAAAGCCTGTATCTGGATGCAAAATTTCGTCAGCGTAAACCCATTGAAACTTTACCGCATCTGCTCCAGCTTCAAAGGCTGCATCTATTAGTTTTTTTGCTTTTTCAAAATTTCCTGAATGAGAAGTTCCAATTTCCGCAATGACAAATGTTTTATTTTGCATTTTTGACATCCAAATTTATTATTATTTTTTCGTTACCCAATTTTAACATTTTCCATTATTGTAGTAAAATGTCGGCATGGTTAAGAAAATTGTAAAATTATTAAAGGCGTTTAATTCAAATGTTAATCCAGCAGAAATTGCACACGCGTTTGCTTGCGGTGCGATTTTGGGGCTTATGCCAAAGGGCAACTTGTTATGGGTTTTGGCATTCGTTTTTATCTTGTTTGTGAGAATAAATCGTCCGTCTTATCTTTTGATGATTTTGATAGGTGCGGCGGTTTCCCCTGCTTTTGACGGCTTTTTTGATTTTGTGGGCTACTCTTTTTTAACGATTCCTTCGTTTGCTCCGTTTTTTGCAACCTTATTGGACATTCCTTTTGTTGCCTTTACAAAATTTAACAACTCTGTAGTTATGGGCTCTTTTTTATGCGGACTTGCTCTTTATGTTCCGCTTTATTTTTTAGGGCGACTTTTGGTTTTCCTCTGGAGAAAATACGCGGCTCCAATAGTGAAAGGCTCTAAAATCTGGAAGGCGATGACAAAACTTCCGCTCATTTCAAAATTGGCATCTATGGTTGGAGAAAAAGCATGAAAAAAGAAAAGATAGAAAAACGCTTTGCAGCAAAAAAACTTCCTGCACTTTTTAAAAAGAAGTATGCAAAAAAGAAATTTGAAAAAAAGATTTCTTCAAAATTATACATCGATAGCGATAAGGTATATGTCGTTTCGCTTTTTACCGAAGAAAAGGATAAAAAAGGTCGCGATGTGCTTGCTGTTTCAAAGGATTTAACTTTTACAAAAAAAGAATTGAAAAGGCTAAAAACTCTTTCTAAAGAAATAAAAGCAAATCGAGGTCGAATAAAACTTGCTTCGTTTATAGCGGTAGCTGTAGTTTTGGCAGCGATTGGAATTACTGTTACGATTTTTAAAAATCCGATTGCAAAATTTGCGATAAAAAGCGGAATGCAGGGAATTTTTGGTGCTAAGTGCGATATTGCCAGTGTAAATGTAGAAATTTTTGGCGCAAGACTCACCGTAAAAAATCTTGCGCAGGCTTCGGCAGAAGATGAAATGAAAAACCTCTTTCAATTTAATAAATTGGACTTGGATTTTAACCTTACTCAACTTTTGCGCGCTCGTTTTGATGCTCAAAATATCGAAATTACAGGAATTGCCTTGAATACAGACCGCACAAAAAGCGGTAAACTTCCAGCAAAAAAAGCCTCTCTGGAAAAAAAGGCCAAGAAAAATGACGATACAAAGTTTTATGATTCTCTAAAAGCAAAAATGGGCTCGAATCCAGACGAAGCAAAAAATGCGATTGCAGATTTATTTGCAAGTTATGATCCAAATGCAATTACAGAAAAAATAAAAGACGGTTTGCAGTCGCAAAAAGTTGCAAAAGAAGTTGAAGAAGAATTAAAAGTTCTCGTGGAAAAATGGAAGTCAAAACCAGAAGAATTAAAGGCGGAAGTTTCTAAAGTTCAGGAAAGCGTAAAAACGCTTACTTCAATAAATGTTTCAAACGTAAATGTTACAGAAATTCCTGCTCTTTTAAAACAGATTGAACAGGCTACAACCACAGTAAAAAATGCGAAAACTAATTTGGATTCTTCGATTTCTTCGTTTGAAAGCGACAGTTCCAGAGTTTCTCTTCTGCAAAAAAAATTAAACGATGCAATTTCAAGCGATAAGGATTTACTTTCTTCTCAACTTTCTATTTTAGATGTGGGAAAAGCAAAAAATGCATTGTCAGAAACTATCGAACGCTCTGGCTATGCTATGCTTGGAAAATATTATCCGTATTTAAAACAGTTGATTTCCTATGCTTCAAATATGAAATCTTCTTCCACAAATGAAAAATCTTCAAAAGCGGATAAAAAATCTGTCAAAAAAGCAAAGGAGGCTGACAAACGCTATGCAGGGCGAACAGTTTACTGGAAAAAAGACAATATTCCTTCTTTCTTAATTGAAAAGGCTCACGGTTCTGGTAGCGGAATTGACTTTTTTGCGACAAATATTTCAAACGACATGAATAAACGCGGCGAGCCTTGGGTGATTAAAGGCACTGTCGAAAGACAAAATCTTTTGCATAAAGCGAATTTAGTTGTTGACGCAAGAAGTCAAACTCAAAATCCGCTTGTTTTTGCAGATTATTCTGGCAGCAACTTTCCGTTGACGATTGACCTTGCAAAAAATGTATCTGTAAGCGGTGCTCCAAAATTTGAAGGAAAATCAAATCTTTCTGCAAAACTCACAGCGTCTTCGGATTTTAGTTTTTCTGGTGGAGCTTCAATTTTTATGAATCCTGCAAATGTAAGTTCACTCTCTCTCGATTCGGAACTTGCAAATAGAATTTATTCAACTGCGCTGGCTTCGATAAAGAGCGTCGAAGCAAAGGCTGATTTTTCATTTAGCGAGAAAAATGGAATAGGTTTAAAAATTGCTTCAAATTTTGAGGATTTGCTTTCAAATGCGATTTCGTCTGTGGCTAACAAAGAGCTTGCAAATGTAAGGGAACAGGCGGTTTCTAAGTTGAACGAAAAACTGGGTTCTTCAGAAGCGGTTAATCAATATATTTCGCAATTCAGTCAAATTTCAACCGGAATAAAGGATTCAAATTCTGCATTCGATGTTGTAAACAAGCAGTTAGAATCTAAAAGGGCGGAACTTAACAAAAAACTTGCAGATTCAGCTAAGGGAAAAGCATCTTCTGCTGCGGCAGAGGCGGCATCTTCGCTCAAAAACAAATTGAAATTCTAGGGATTGATAAAAATCGCATCTTTGTGATATAGTGATAAATCAATTCGTAATCTTTTAGAAGGAGTTATCCATGTCAGGACATAGTAAATGGGCAACCATAAAACATGCAAAAGGCATTGCAGATGCCAAGCGCGGTAAATTATTTACAAAATTCATAAAGGAAATTTCTATTGCCGCAAGGATGGGTGGTGGAGATCCTAACTCAAACCCTCGTCTTCGCACTGTAATAATTAAAGCACGTGCGGCAAATATGCCAAAAGATAACATTGACCGTGCAATCAAAAAGGGAACTGGAGAAGACGGCGCAACATCTTACGAAGAATTGGTATACGAAGGATACGCTCCTGGTGGAGTTGCAGTTATGGTTGAAGTTCTTACAGACAACCACAATCGTGCTGCTGCCGATGTACGAAATATCTTTTCAAAAAGTGGTGGAAACCTTGGAACAACAGGTTCTGTTAGCCGTATGTTCCAGCGCAAAGGTACGATTGAACTCGATGCAGAGAAAGTTAGCGAAGATGAAGTTATGGAAACTGCTTTGGAAGCCGGTGCTGATGATATCGTAAACGAGTCAGGTGTTATTACAGTAACTACATCTCCAGATGCATTTTCTGCTGTTGCAGATGCTTTAAACGAAAAGGGCTTTGAAACACTTTCTGCCGATGTAGGACTTGTTCCAGATGCTTATACAGCAGTTGATAGCGAAACTGCTGCAAAAGTTCAAAAGCTAATTGACAAACTCGAAGATAACGATGACGTTCAGAATGTTTATCATACCGCTGAATATCCTGAAGACTTTGTGATGGAATAATAGTTTTTAAGAAATTTTTTTTTCAAAAAAAACTTAAGACCACGGCTATGAAAATATAATCGAGCCGTGGTTTATTTTTTTCACGCTGCTTTATAAAAATGGATTCAAATCAATTTAATCAAATTCTATTTCAAAAAGAAACGAACTCTCCAAACGAAAAAAAACACAACGATTGCGTTAGGCGTGTGCTTGGAATTGATCCTGGCCTTGCAAATACGGGTTTTGGAATCGTCGATTATTTTAAAGGTCGTTACAGAATGGTGAGTTACGGTTGCATAACTACAAAAAGCGATGAAACTTTGGGAACACGACTTTTAAAAATCGCTTCGAGTTTGCAAGCGGTAATCGATGAATTTAAACCTTTAGAAGCGGGAATGGAAGAGCTCTTTTTTGTAAAAAATGTGTCATCAGGAATTTCTGTGGCAGAAGCTAAGGGTGTTTGCACTTTGGTTTTAGCTCAAAATTGTATTCCTCTAAGCGAGTATAAACCGAATCAAATAAAGCAGGCTGTAACAGGAACTGCCCGTGCAGATAAGGCTCTAGTAGAAAAATATGTAAAAATTTTACTCGGCCTAGAAACAGAGCCCAAACCAGATCACGCAGCGGACGCACTTGCAGGAGCTATAACACATCTTCATCACAAATTGAAAATCTGCTAAAATCGTACTATGTTCAATTCTATAACAGGTTTAATAACTGGAAAATTTCCTAAGCAGCTTTTTTTATCGCAAAACGGCATTGAATGGGATTTTTGCGTTCCAGATTCTAACCTCGAACTTTTTCCAAATGTTGGAGCGGAAGCAAAAGTTTATACTTGGTTACAGCACACAGATAATTTAATGACTTTGTACGGATTTTCTTCAAAAGAAGAAAGAGCGATTTTTCTCGATTTATTAAAGGTTGACGGAGTTGGGCCTAAAGGTGCTGTAAAAATAATGAGCAGTGTGAGTTCTTCCACTTTGATGCAGATTCTTGAAAGCGGCGATGTTGCAAGCCTCGAAAAAATTCAAGGAGTTGGGAAAAAGACCGCGGCAAAGATGATGCTCGCTTTAAAAGGCAAATTAACCTTGTTAGAAGATAGCAAAATCGTAAGGCTTGAAAATTCAAATCCTTTTGCAGATGTCGTTTCTTCATTGGTAAGCATGGGATACGAAAAAAAGAATGTTGAACAGAAAGTTTTGGAATTGGCGAGCAAAAATCAAGAGTTCTTAAAGGATAAATCTCAAAAAGAACAGGAAGATTTTATATTTAGAAAAGCGATTGTGGAGTTTGCATAATTATGGAAAATTCTACACAAATGCATTCTGATTTTTCGGCAATCGTCCGCTCCGATTTAACGGATTTTGATGAACAGGAAAACTCGTTACGCCCTCAACTTCTTTGTGATTTTTTAGGACAGGAAGGAGTTAAAAAGAATCTTTCGACTTTCATAAAAGCCGCAAAAATAAGGCAAGAGCCGCTCGACCACCTTTTGCTCATAGGCCCGCCAGGTCTTGGAAAAACTACTTTGGCACAAATTACAGCACACGAACTTGGCGTTGATTTTAAAGTTACAAGTGCACCTGCTCTTGATAAACCAAAGGATTTAGCAGGAATTTTATCTACAATCACGGAGAGAACGGTATTTTTTATAGATGAAATTCATCGGTTAAAACCTGCAATCGAAGAAATGCTTTACATTGCGATGGAAGACTTTGAATTAGACTGGATTATAGGGCAAGGAGCAGCCGCAAGAACAGTTCGTATTCCTCTTCCGCCTTTTACTTTGATTGGAGCAACGACAAAAGCGGGTGCTGTTTCAAGTCCACTTCGCAGTCGTTTTGGTTTTATTCCACGCTTTGAGTTTTACACTCAAAAAGAACTGGCTTCAATAATACACAGGAGTTCAAAAATATTAGAGATTGGAATTGAAGATGAAGCGGCATTGTACCTTGCAAAATGCTGCCGTGGCACTCCTCGTGTTGCAAACCGAGTATTGAGACGAATGAGAGATTTTGCACAGGTTGAAGGTTTTAAAGTGATTTCCGTAAAGACCGTTCAAAAAGGATTACAAAGGCTTGAAATTGATGAGATGGGGCTTGAAAAATACGACAGGGAAATTCTCCTTTCCATAATAAAAAACTTTGGTGGAGGTCCTGTGGGCGCGGAAACTCTTGCAATAAGCATTGGCGAAGCACAGGATACGCTTGAAGATTATTACGAGCCGTATCTTATTCAGTGTGGGCTTTTGCAGAGAACGCCACGCGGAAGAATCGTTACGGCAAAAGCTTATGAGCATTTGGGACTTGAGTACAAGGATAATTCTAACGGACAGAATAGTTTGTTTTGAGTTCAAATTTTTGTTTTGAATCCAGCGACAATTTGAACAAACAGAATAGTTTATTTTAAAGATAATATTTTATTATCTAAAATTGAGAATATTATGAAATTGACAGATTTTAATTTTGATTTACCGCAGGAGCTCATCGCTCAAAAACCATCTGGAATTCGCGGCGATGATAAACTCATGCTTTTGGGCAGAAACGATGGGAAAGTCAGCCATTTTAAAATGAAAGACCTTCCAAGTCTCATAGAAGAAGGCACTTTGATGGTTTTTAACAATTCAAAAGTTAGGCGAAGCCGCTGCTATGGAAGGCGAGAAGTTGAAAAACAGGGGCAGGGCGGACGAGAACAGGAATTTATGTTTTTGAATCAGATGAGTGCAGATTTAAAACTGTGGCAAACGATGGTAAAAGGTGCAAAAAAAGTTAAGAGAGGAAATCGCTATGTTTTTAACGATGGCTCTGTTGGAACAATAATCGATTCTCAGGGCGAACTTTCTGGAGAGTTTCGACTTATCAAATTTGATTTTCCTTTGGACGATTCTTGGTTTGCTGTAAACGGTCATATTCCGCTTCCTCCTTATATTAAACGAGAAGATGACGACACAGACTCTGAGCGTTACCAAACGATATATGCAAAAGAAACTGGAAGTTCTGCCTGTCCAACTGCTGGGCTTCATTTTACGCAAGCGATGTTTGAAAAATTGGACGCAAAAAAAATCGAGAGGGTTTTTCTTACTCTTCATGTTGGGCTTGGAACTTTTCTTCCAGTCCGCTCAGAAAATATCGAAGACCATAAGATGCATGAAGAAGTTTATTCTATTGGTTTTGATGTTGCAGAAAAAATAAATGCTGCAAAAGGAGAAGGCAGGCCAATTCTCGCTGTTGGCACAACTTCTGTCCGCACTCTCGAATCTGCAAGCGATGAAAACGGTTTTGTAAAAGGCGGCTCTTCTTCGACCCACATATTCATGTACCCTGGCTATAAATTTAGGTGCGTTGACCAGATGTTTACAAATTTTCACACTCCAGAAAGCACTTTGCTTATGTTGGTAAGCGCTTTTGCAGGACGAGAAAATATACTTTCGGCATACAAGCAGGCTATCGAAAATCGATACAGATTTTTTTCTTATGGAGACGCAATGCTTATTAAGTGAGCTGCTCGATAGAATATTTTAAGAGATTTAAAAACTGGTCTTTTAAAATCGGCGGAACTTTAGTTTTTGCCGATTCGCTGTCGTAAGTTTCTTCTGCCAGTTTTAGAAAGTCTTCTATGCTTGTCCTCGTCAAAGGCAGATATGAACCTACAAGGCTGTTTTCAAGGTCAAAACTTCTAAGGCAAAAAGATCCTGCAAACGCAATTTTAAGATTTGAGAGTTGACCTTTTACCGTGTTTGCAAGAAAAACAAACGAAGCGGAATTCCTGTCTATAGTGTGGAGAGGTCCCAATTTCTTAAAAAAAGCGACTTCCCAATCGTCTGTTGGTACAATAACTTTTGTTAAAACAAAATCTTTTGGAATTCCATTAAATTTTGCCATCTGTATGTATTCAGTTTTGTCTCGACTTTGAATTTCAAGTTTTGCGTCAAGCGCAACCAATGGTGCAACCAGCGTATGATAAAAATCATCTGCACAGATATTACCTGCTAGAGTTGCAATATTTCTGATGTTCGTATTTGCAATCGATTTTACCGCTTCATAAAAAACATGAGGAAGTTTTGCAGGATCAATCTTTAAGATTGAAGAAAGAGTTATCTCAGGTCCAAATTCAAAAAAACGTTCATATTTTCTTGAAAAATTTAGTTCTTCTATGTTTCTAACGCAGAGACTTACAGGTGGAATATGTTTTTTTTGTGTGCAACCGCTTACAAGTCGTATTCCCGGAATAGAGTTCATCTGATAGAAAATGTCGTTTAGACTATTTGCATAATAGATTTGAGAGTCTTTACACATTCTTTTTTCTTCCTTCGCTTTCGTGGCGATTTGCAGTTGCGTATAGAATTCCGTTTATAAATGCCCCTTGTTCTGTGCATGAGCATTTATCTTCAAAAGTCAATTCTAAAAGTTGCTCTTTTGAAGGTCTGTAATTTTCTTTTAAGAGCTTATAAACTTTTAGATATTTAAAAGAGCTGCAATATCCACACACGTTGAGGCCTGCTTTTTCAAAACCAGATTTTATATCCTGATATTCTTTTGTCTTTGAAAAATGTTCCAAAGTTACTATCTGGCAGTCTTTTACAATTCCCACAGGAATCATACAGGATGATACGGGATTGTCGTCCAATAAAACAGTGCAAAAACCACATTTTCCTCTTTCGCATCCTCGCTTTGGAGAGATAAATCCTCGTTTTCTAAGCACATATAGAAGTTTTTCATCGGGATTTTCGTCTATAATAAGTTTTTCATCGTTTATAGTTACAGGAATTTTCACTGTTTTTCTTCCTCTTTTTTTGTAAAAGAATTTTTTTGACTTTTTATCATCTTGTATATCAAATCGTCTTGCAAAGGTATTTTTGTTACCAATTTTCCTACAGCTTGAGAAAGCGCGCTTGAGTATGCTGCTAGCAAAAGCGAAGATGCAATTTCTCCAATCTGCTTAGGCTCTTCCTGAGATTGCATAAATTGAATAGAAATTGAAGTTTCTAGGTTGTAGTCGTCTTCTATGAGTTCTGCCAAATCTTCTTGAATTGTATTTTTTATAGATGTTTCTGCTGTTCGTGGATTTAGAATTTTTCCGGCATCTACTATAAACCAAATTCCGCGCAGAATCGGTTGATATATTGCGATATCAAGTTCAAGTTCCAAAACCATCGCTGCAAAACTTGTGCTTGCAAAAGGATGTCCACAAAAGTTTTCTTTGTCCCAACTTTTTCGAGAACTTGTAGAAAAATTTTTTCTTACTGTAACAGGCAGTTTTTGATTTGCTTGAAGTTTTTTTGCAAGACTTTCTGCTGCTTTTTTTATGAGCTGAGTGCAGATTGAAATAGAGGCGTATGTCGTTTGTGGAGATTCTGGTTCATCTTTATTTGTATATTCATTGTCTAAAATCACATCTTCTTTTGGAATATTGATTATTGTTGCTGCAAGGGTTTGCCATATTTCCCAAATATTTTTTGAAGATGGAATTGCCCTTATAAACAGTTTTTTTTCTTCTGTAAAAGTCAAATCGACACTCAGCCTCTTTTTTAGAAACTCCGAACCAAAATATCCTGTTCCTTCATAGGCACAGCAAAGTGCGATTCCTCGTATTGGAGGCGAATAAGGGGAAATCGTGTAGCGCTCAGCACCTCTTTTTTCTTCCATATTGTAAACGGCATTTTTTCGCAAAAATATGCTTTTTTTACAAACCGCATCGAGAGCTTCTTTTGCTTTTCCGATTTCTAATGATATTTTTTCTTTTGAATTTTTCTCTTGTTTTTTTAGGTTTAATAATCTTAATTCCAACGGATTTATTCCGCTTTGAAGTGAAATTTTATTCATTTGCGCTTCTATTGCAAAAAAGGATTTTGCATCTATCGTCGAAAAATCTATTGAACAAGGAATTCCGTGGCTTTTATAGATTTTTGTGCAGATTTTCAGATTAGGGCAGTGGTAAACTCCAGTGCAGGAAAGAGAAAGCCTGTCTGCAATTTCTTGTGCAAAAGGATTGTACGCCCCTGAATTTACGTTTATCGAAATATCCATGGACTTTATCAGGCCTGTTTTGCTTAAAACCGTTTTGTTAAAAATCTTTACAGAAGCACTGGCCTCTGCGTAAATGGATTGTTCTGTTCTAGTGAACTCGAGTTTCACTGGTCTTTTTGAATTGATTGCAGCTACTGCACACTGACAGCAAATAATCGTATTTAAGTAGAGGATGTTTTTATTTTTTGAAAGAATTTTTGTTCGGTTTATGTATATGTTTTCTTCAGCAAAGCCTGTTACATCTGCAAGGCTTTTTCTGAGAGAAGATAGCCATAAATTAGGCGTAAAAACATAGAGTTTGGAAGCTTTTACATAACAAAGAGCACCATTTGTTTCTGCAAAGTTTTGAACTTTTAATTCAGATTCCCATTCGCCTTCGATTTTTAAGTCGTCATTTTCTTCTTTAAAGTCTTTATCTGTTTGAAT
Organism: Treponema pectinovorum; assembly: GCF_900497595.1. Classification (NCBI taxonomy): domain Bacteria; kingdom Pseudomonadati; phylum Spirochaetota; class Spirochaetia; order Treponematales; family Treponemataceae; genus Treponema; species Treponema pectinovorum. The sequence continues at coordinate 479,024 of NZ_UFQO01000001.1, read as the reverse complement.
TTGCCTGCTGGCAAGTATGTTGTCTTCTTCCTGTTCTTTGTAGTAAAAATTCTCGTCAATATCTGTTTCTATATTGCGGCTCAAAAGACGTACCAGTTTTCTATCTGGACCTGCAATTATTCCAAGTGGTTGCCCAAAAAAATCCACATCGCTTTGTGCAAAAATTGGAATTTCAGTTTTTAAAATCTTTATGCTTTTTTTTCCAGGAATGTCGTCAAAGCCAAAAAATGAATATCCTTCTGGAAGATTCTCTAAATCTATTGCGTTTATTTTCCCTTTTGCGACAGGACTTCTGACGACAGAAGCGTGGAGCATATTTTCTTCATATCTGTCAGAATAAAATTCATCGCAAAATAGCAGATTTCTTTTTTGTTCCGATTTTTTTTTAGCACACATGATATTTGTTTCCTGTTTTTATTACGGCTTGAATAACTGCTTGAACCATCTCATCGCTCATTGCTGGCCAAAGCGGAATTGTTATAGTGTTTTGAAAGTGTCTTTCTGCATTTTGGAAATTTTTTGCTATAAACGAAGGATATCTTTCTTTCCACCATGAAAAATGGAACAGCGGAATAAAATGCATCGAAATTCCAATGCCTTCATTTTGTAATTCTTGCGCAAAATCATCTCGACAGCAGGAAAGTTTTTCTGGTCTTAGTTGAAGCAGATAAAGATGCCAGGCATTTCCCTGTGAATCTGGAGGCAAGGTTATAAAATCCAGTTTCGAAAATTCTTCGTTGTATTTTTTTACGATTTTTTTTCTTTGCTCACAAAAAAGATTCGCTTTTTTTAATTGAACGCGACCTATTGCACTTAAAATATCTGGAAGATTGAACTTGAATCCTGGAGAAACTATATCGTACTGCCAGCTTGCCTTTGGATTTGTGTATCTGTCCCAGGCGTCCCTGTTCATTCCGTGCAGCCGCATAATGCTCATAGTTTTTGCAAGAGAGTCGTCGTTTGTTGTAACCATTCCGCCTTCGCCTGTTGTGATAGTTTTTGTCGCATAGAACGAAAAAACTCCTATATCACCTAAAACACCAGCATACCCTTTATCTGTCCTGCTTGGAAACGAGTGAGCACAATCTTCAATCACGCGGATTTTATTTTTTTGTGTTGAATACTTTTTTGCTAAACTTGATATAGCATCCATATCGCATAAATTTCCTGCTATATGCACGGGAACTATAGCGGCAACGTCTTCGATTTTTCCTTCATTTTTTAAATTTTCGAGTATCGCTTCTATCGATTTTGGTGAAATTGAATACGAATCTTCTTCTGTGTCTGCAAATAAAACTTCTGCATTTAAATGAATTGCACTGGATGCTGTTGATACAAAAGTGTAGGGAGTTGTGATTACAATTTTTCCTTCTTTAACACTGCAAGCTTGCATTGCAAGAATCATCCCGCTCGTGTTGGAATTTACCGCCAGAGAATATTTTGCACCTATAAAGTTGGAAAATTCCTTTTCAAATTCGTGAGTTACATTTCCTGTTGTAAGCCAGCAAGTGTCTATAACAGAGCAAACAGCATCTTTTTCTTCTTGAGAAAACGAAGGCTTAAAAAAAGGAACTTTTATTTCTTGCATAAACACCTCTAAAATTAAAGCTCTTTTGAAGAAGGCTTTTCGCTTGAATAAAACTGCTGGAGACTTTTAAAAGCTTTGCACAAAAGATTCAGCAAAATTTCTTTGTTTCTAAAAACTTCTGGATTTTTTGAATCGAAAAAGCAGATTGGATACAAATTTTCTAAAAGAGAATCGAGTTTTTCGTCTGCAAATTCTATATTTTTAAGTTCAAAAAGTTTTTCGTATTTTGTCTTTTTTGGTTCTTCTTCTTTTAGCCAAAGCGGCTCAAAAAGTCGTTCTCCCTCGCGCCGACCGATTATTTTTATGTCTATATCTTTGTTTGGTTCAAGCCCTGAAAATTTTATTATCTGCTCTGCAAGTTCATAGATTTTAATCGGTTCTCCCATGTCCAACAAGTATGATTTTCCATTGGAGCCAATTCCGCCAGTCTGCAAAACGAGCGAGCAGGCTTCGGGAATCGTCATAAAAAATCTTTGCATTTCTTTGTCGGTAATTGTAACAGGTCCGCCGTTTTTTATCTGATTTTGAAACAGCGGAAGAATTGAACCGCGAGAGCCTAAAACATTTCCAAACCTTACAAACATGAACTTTTGGTTTTTCGCTGCCTTTTTTGAATATTGCAAAACCAGTTTTTCAGAAAGGGTTTTGCTCGCTCCGTAAACGCTTACTGGTTCAACAGCCTTATCTGTAGAAATCAACACAAAACGCTGAACTTTATTTTTTATCGCGGAATCCAAAAGATTTTTTGTGCCAAACACATTGTTTTCTATCGCGGCAACAGGATTTTCTTCAAGCATAGGAACGTGTTTATATGCAGCACAATGAAATATCACATCTGCTCTGGTTTTTGCTATTATGTAGTCTACATAGGCGGAATCCTTCATGTCGCCGATTATAGGAACTATTGTCGCTTTTTCTCCAACACCTTCCTGCTGCAATACGTGCAGTTCTCGGTAAATTTGAACGATAGAGTTTTCGCCATGGCCAAAAAGATATAGTCGCTCTGCGCCTCCAGATAAAAGCTGCCTTGCAAGTTCTGAACCTATAGAACCTCCAGCTCCAGTTACAAAGACCCTTTTTCCTCTAAGGTATTTTAAACTTTGGTGCAGTGGAATTATTACAGGAGTGCGCCCTAAGATGTCTAAGGGATCAATTTCCCTTGTTTGAACAAGATGCGCTTTGCCGTCGATTATCTGACTTATACTTGGAAGAATGCGTATTCGTGAAAATCCACCATTTTTTAGATTTTCGTATATCTGTTTTATCTTTTCTGTTGGTGCGCTTGGAATTGCAATTATCGCTTCGTCTAAAGCGCCGCATTTTACAAGGCTTGCAACTTCTGCAACAGGGCCTAAAACTGGAATCCCTTCGATTGACTTTCCTATTAGTTTTTTATCATCGTCTAAAAACGCTGCAACAGATCCAAAAATTTTTTTGCGCATCAAATCTTGAGCAATCATCTGACCTGCAAAACCTGCGCCTATTATGTATATTTTTGAATCGATTTTCTGCAACATAAAAAGGAATCCACCGATTTTTATCTTATCATTATCAAAAAGTATTTACAATGATGATAATTTCTCTGTTTACAATGAATTAGAGATAGGAAATTCATCGTATATTTTTTGCTATTGCAAAATTTGCTGAAAACTGCTAAGTTTTCCAAACTGATTAGCTTCCCTCTAAGCAGTACATAACTTTGAAAATCAAGTAACAATATCTGCGCGGCTTGTGGATATTAAAAACTTGATGAAAACTTTAGGAGCATAAAAATGGCTACAAAAAGAGGTCCTCGTTTTAAGGAATGTAGAAGACTTGGTGTAAACTTTTGTGGACACCCAAAGGCTATGGAAAGAGCAGGGGCACCAGCTTTCAAGAAAACAAAGAAAACTTCTGACTACGGTCTTCACTTGATTGAAAAACAGAAAGTAAAGGCTTATTACGGAATTCTTGAAAGACAACTTCGCCGCTATTTCGAATTAGCAAACAAATCTTCAGAAATGACTGGTGTTGCGTTGCTTGTTTCTCTTGAAACTCGCCTTGACAACCTTGTTTACCGTCTTGGATTTGCAAGTTCAATTCGCATGGCACGCCAGATGGTTTCACACTGCCACGTTCAAGTTGACGGAAAAAAGATTAACGTTCCTTCATACGCTGTAAAGGTAGGACAGGTTATCTCTTTGAGAGAGAAATCTCAGAAGAGCGAACAGTTCAAAAAGTCATGGCTTTCTGATAGCAAAGCTAGAATTGATTATCTTGACCGCGATGAAGAAAAATTCTCTGGAAAACTTACTCGTCTTCCATTGCGTTCTGAAATTCCTGTACAGATAAATGAACAGTTAGTAGTTGAATACTATTCAAAATAGTCTTAAAAAGACCTGTTTTAAGAACCGCTGGTTTTGCCAGCGGTTTTTTTTATATATTTGCTAAACATTAAAATTCAAATTCCGATATTTATAAAGATATGAAAAAGATTTTTATTTTTGCACTCGGTTTTATTTTTTTGCCCTGTGCATTTTCGAAAAATATAAATTTTCAGATTGTGCAAAATGCTTCTGTTCAAGAAAAGGTTTTTGCGATTTCGGAAGTTTTTGAACAGGCTCTTGCAGATTTCTTTTTTGAAGCCGGGCATATAGTTTCAAATTCACCTGTTTTTATAAAAACGGATGAAAAATCAGATAGTGCTGAATTAAAAAGAGTTCTAATTGAATCAAATTTGGGAAGTATGGACTTTTTTGTCCGAGTTCAAATTGATTATGCAAGCGATAGTGCACAAAATCCCAAAGCATATTTTTTAGATTTTATAAAAGATGTCACTTGGAAAAATTATGATGTTTCTACTGGAAAATTGATTTCAAGTGGAAGCGCAGAACCAAGTGAAATCGGTAAAAAAGAAAATAACGAAACCAGTGTCTATAATTTTGCCAGTTTTGTGGCATCAAAGATAAGCTCTGGCTTAAAGAAATCTAAGTAGAAGAGAGGGGCTTTTATGAAAAAGATTGTTTCATTCATTTTAACTGCTTTTACGGTTACAGTTCTTTTTGCAGTTGCAAGACCTTCGTTGGATGGACGCGCAGTTGTTGCAGACGAAGGACAGATGCCTAAGGGGCTTTTTGCCCGCACGATAGGTTATCTTCCTGGAGATAGCGTTACCGTTACAAATCCAGCAAATGGGAGCACTGTGGATGTTTTAATACTCGGTTCAATAGATTCAAGCGAGGGCGTTGCAATCTTGCTTTCTCCAGAAGCGGCAGAAAATCTTTCGATAAAAAAAGATTCAAATGTTCAGGTAAAAATTACAAAGCGAACAGGGAACCTTGACGAAAACGTATTTGGAACTGCAGTTCTTTCTGAAGAAGAAAAACCAGCAGAAATTTCAGAAAATACTGAAAGCGAAACTGAAACAACCTCTCAAGAAGAACAAAACCTAAGCGAAGAAGATAAAACTCAAGAAAACGACGTGGCTTTAGAAGAAAAGTCTCAAACCGAAGCTATTGTTGCAGAAGACGCAAGCGAGGCAGAGCGAATTGAAGTTGAAGAAAATAAAGGTGAAATTATCGAGAACTCTGACTCCTCTGAACTTCTCAACGAAAGCACAGCTCTCCCAGAAAAAAATGCTGAAAATCCCGAAACGGAAAATCCTCAAGTTATCGAAGAAGATGCAATTCCTGCAGATGCAATGGATGAACAAAAGGCAGAACTCGATAATTTAGAAAGCGAGAGCCAACCAAATCCAGTTGCAGAAGAAAAACTCGAAAGCGCACCTATCGCACCAGTAGAAAGCGAAGCGCAACCTATTGGCGAAGCAGTTGCAAGGGAAAATTTACCAAACCAAGCAGAAGAAAATTTAGAAAGCGTAAGCGATGAAATTCCTGAATACGAGGAAGATTCTCAAAAAGAAATCGTAGACGAAAAAGCACCGGAAATCGAAACCAGCACTCCAGAAGTTGTAGAAAGCGAAACTTTGCCTCAAGACGAAAAAATTCAGGAAGAGAGCGTAGAAAAAGAAGAGTTGCCAGAAGTTGAACAAGAAAAAGAAGCTGTCGACTCAGAAAAACTTTTGCCAGAACCTCAGGAACGTGCAAAAATTTCCGAAGAAGAAAAAATTGACAAAGAGCAAAAATTCGAAGAAAAAGAAAGTTACGAACCAATAGTTCTTGTTCCAACAGAATTAAATCCTCCAGCTGAAGAATCTGGCAAAGAAGAAGAAACTCGAAAAAACGAGGAAAATTCGCCAGAAACAGAAACTGTATCTGTAACAGAAAATCTTGCAGAAAAAGAGCCTTTTGTAAAGGTTGAAGATGAACGTTCTATTCCTGTAGAAGATCAAGCGGTTATCGAAACTCTAGCTTCTCCAAAAGAAGAAAAACTTTCAAAAACTCCAGATAAAAAACTTCAAGACTATGTAAAACAGGAAATTTCTTTGCAAAAAGGAAAGTATTATCTTCAAATAGCAACGCTTTCGAGCGTGGAAAACATCGAAAAACTTTTGAGCCGCTACGCAGATAAATATCCGGTTGTTCTAACCTTTGTTGAAGAAAAAAATGTCTACAAGGTTTTGATAGGCCCACTTACAGTAGACGAATACGGAATGATAAAAGAGCGCTTTGTTTCCTATGGCTTCAAGGACGCATTCCTAAGAAAAATAAAATAAAATAAATGACATCTGCTCTAAGGGCAGATGTTTTTTTTGCCCTGAATTTTTATGGGCGGCTTTTTGCTAAAGCAAAAACCAAGCTATCCGCGGCTACGGCATTTGCCTACGACCAAACACCACTAGCATTTTCAAAATCGAGCAAGAAAATATCTGAGCAACAGCAAGATGTAATTGTCCGCTAAAATAATGTTTTTAGAGGTGTTTGTTTTCGCTTCGCTCACCGCTCCTATCTTTGCCGCAAAAATCATTTAGGATTGTTGTTTAAGTTTTAAATGCAGATAGTGGAATACCGTTAAACTGCAAAATAGCAGTGCGAGTATCCAAGCAAAAGGGTTTGCAAGGCATATCCCAAAAAAGCCCAAAGTTTCGATTGCAAGCAAAGAGCCAATTCCGCGACCAATAATTTCGCAGATGCCGCTTAACAAAGCGATTATTGAATATCCCATTCCCTGAAGGGTGTTTCGCAATATCATCAAAGAACCATGAAAGATAAAAAAGCAACTTATTACAGAAAGGTATTTTACAGAATTATTGAATTCAGACGTTATTTCGTTTCCAAGCACAATAGACGTAAATAAATTTTTTAAGAGAAATATTACAATAAAACATACGACGCAATACACAAATTGAATTAAAATTCCAGATACGATTCCTTGTTTTATCCTTTTGCATTCTTTTGCACCCCAGTTTTGTCCTGTATACATTGCCTGTGCCATTCCAACGCTTTCCATGGGCAAAGTAAAAAGTTGCCTTATCTTTTCGCCAGCAGTTTGTCCTGTTATTACTGCTGTTCCCAACGTATTTATTGCACTCTGCATTATAATTGCACCAACAGAAGAAAAAGAATATTCAAGTCCCATAGGCAAAGCATTTTTAATCAATTCTTTTATGTGCTTATTCGAAATAAGTGCATTCGATTTAGAAAGTTCTATGATATTCGTCTTTTTTAAAATAAAAAATATGTTTAAGATTGTGCTGATTGCTTGGCACATAATTGTCGCAAGAGCAGCCCCTTTTACACCTAAGTTGAAGTATCCTATAAAAATGTAGTCAAGTATTATGTTAAGAAAATTTGTTGCTACCAAAAAATAAAATGGATGTTTAGAATCCCCATTTGAGCGTAAAACTGATGCGGAATAATTATAAAGAACAGAGAATGGAATTCCAGAAAAAATGATAAAAATATAATCTTTCGCCATATCAAAAATTTCTGCTGGCGTTTTAATAAGTTTTAAAAGTTCTTTTGAAAACAGCAAAGTCGAAAATGTTAAAATTATGCTTATCGCTAAACATATATAAAGAGCGTTATAAAAATATTTATTAAAATCAGTCTTATTCTTTGCTCCCATTGCGTGTGCTAAAGGAATTCCAAGTCCAATCGTAAATCCCTGAACAAAGCCTAAAATCAAAAAATTGAGTGGATACGAAACTCCAACCGCTCCCAAAGCGTCTGCACCTACAAGTCGACCAATCATTATCGTGTCGGCAAAGTTATAAAACTGCTGGAAAATAGTTCCTGCAATAAGTGGAATAGAAAATAGAATCAAATTTATTATTGGCGAGCCTTTCGTTAAATCTCTTGTCATATTTTTGCATATTATACTTTCTTTCAAATTTTTTTAATAAAAATACGTTTTTCACTTTTAAGAATATGAATAGATGCTATTATTAAGATTAAATAGTTAAATTTTTGCTGCAAAGGAGTATTTATGAATAAGATTAAAGGTGTGGTTGCAGGTTTTGCAGTTTTGGGACTGTTCACTTTGATGTCATGCAACGGGAAAAAAGTAGAAATTAAACTTGGACACAATTACAATGAACAACATCCTGTCCATATGGCTTTGAAAGATTTCTCTAATCGTGTAAAAACAAAATCTGATGGTAAAATTGAAATTCAAATCTATCCAAATGGGCAGCTCGGGGAAGAACCTGAAGAGCTTGAAAAGTTAAAAGCTGGCACTCTTGGAATGACAAATGTTTCTGCAACCGCATTGGCAACCTACAGTGAAGGTTATAATGCCTTTTCTCTTCCGTATGTTTTTGTTAATCAAGAGCACTTATATAAATGCATGGGAAGCGATGCTGTAAAAAGATTGTATACCTCTACTCATGAAAAAGGTTTTAGGGGAATTACATTTTATGATACTGGAGCAAGAAACTTCTATACAAAAAATAAACCAATCTTGGCACCTTCTGATCTTAAAGGTCAAAAAATTCGTGTAATGGGATATCAATCGCAGATGGATATGATTTGGGCTATTGGTGGTATTCCAAACACCATGCCTTTTTCAGAAGTTTATGCAGCCTTGGAGAATGGCGTAATTGATGGCGCAGAAAACAATGAAACAGTGCTTACATTAGGTGGGCGCCACGGTGAAATATGCAAACATTACAGTTTTGATGAACACACTCGTATTCCAGATATTCTTGTTATAGGTACACAAGTTTGGGATTCATTGACACCACAGCAGCAGAACATTATTCAGGAAGCAGCTGTTGAATCTACTACGTATCATAAAGGTTTTTTGAGAACGGCTATAGAGGCTGCAAAAAGCGAAGCTTCAGAAAAGATGAACGTTCAGTTTTACGAAGTTGATAAAGCACCTTTCCGCGAAGCTGTTGCCCCTGTTGTTCAAAGATATACATCAAGCATGAGCGATGTAAAATCGCTTGTTGAAGCTTTTGCTGCCTTAGAATAGTCCAAATTTAAAACTAATAAGCTAAAGATTTTAGAATTTCCGTTTGAGCATGCCTTTGGTTAATTGTATGTTTAAACGGAATTCAAAGTCGATTAGCGAAAATTTTGTTGAATTCTTTCTCATATTCAATATGTTTTAGATATTTTTGAATAATTCTTTAAAAATAATTTGTTTTTCGCTTTACAGAATAAAAATCGGTGGTATCATACGAAATGTAAACGATTACATTTTCGTTACAAAGGAGTATCTATGAATAAGATTAAATTTGGAGCTGCTAGCTTGGCAGTTTTGGGATTGTTTGCTTTTACATCGTGCAGTGGGAAAAAAGGCAAAAATATAGAAATTAAACTTGCACACAATCTCAACGAGAAGCACTCTGTTCACATCGCTTTAACGGACTTTGCAAACCGTGTAAGTGCAAAATCTGATGGTGAAATTACAATTCAAATCTACCCAAATGGACAGTTAGGTGGAGAAGCAGAAGAACTTGAGCAGTTGAAGGTTGGCGCTCTTGGTATGACAAAAGTTTCTGCTGCTGCTTTGACAACTTACAGCGAAGGTTACAATGCATTTACACTTCCGTATGTTTTTGCTAATGAAGCACACTACTACAAATGCATGGAAAGCGATGCTGTAAAAAGACTTTATACTTCAACTGATGGTATCGGATTTAGAGGGCTTACATTCTACGATTCTGGAGCAAGAAACTTCTATACAAAGAACCGCCCAATTTTAAAGCCATCTGATCTTAACGGTCTAAAAATTCGTGTAATGGGCTACCAGTCTCAAACAGATATGGTTAGAGCGATGGGAGGTACTCCTATCAGTATGTCATTTGGAGAAGTTTATACAGCTTTGCAGAGTGGTGTAATTGACGGTACAGAAAATAACGAAACCGCTCTTACAGTTGGTGGACGACACGGTGAAGTTTGTAAACATTACAGTTTTGATGAACACACTCGTATTCCAGACATCCTCGTTGTAAGCACAAAAGTGTGGAATTCATTGACACCTCAGCAGCAAAATATTATTCAGGAAGCTGCACTTGAATCTACCGAATACCATAAAGGACTTTGGAGAGCATCTGTAGAAGAAGCAAAGAAAGAAGCAGCAGAAAAGATGAATGTTCAGTTCTATGAAGTTGATAAAGCTCCTTTCCGTGCTGCCGTTGCACCTGTTGTTCAAGGCTACACTTCAAGTATGGCTGATGTAAAATCGCTTGTTGAGGCTTTTGCTGCATTAGAGTAGTTCAATTTTAAACCTAATACGCTGCTGTAAATATACTTTTATAGCAGCGATTTTTTTGGAGATTTATATGGAGAAATTTAAGCTTATCTTAAATAAAATCCTGTCAGTAATGGTTGCAGCGCTTCTGTGCGTTATGACGCTGCTCGTTTTGTGGCAGGTATTTACCCGCTATGTTGTTGGTAATCCAAGCATTTTTACAGAAGAACTTGTAATAATAATTTTGGTTTGGACTTCATTTATTGGTGCTTCTTACGCATTTGGAACAAGAGAACACATGGCTCTTGTATTTTTGCAGGAATCACTTAAAGGAAATAAACAGAAAGCACTAAATGTATTTATCGATTTATCAGTTTTTGTATTCGTCGTAATCATAATGATTGTTGGCGGTATAAAAATTACGCAGGCTGTTCAAGGAAATAAACTACCTATTATGGGCTTGCCTCGCGGAGTTATATATATTTCTATGTTTGTTTCTGGCGTTATTACTTTGCTTTATCAGGTAATAAATATTATCGAAGATTTTACAGGTAAAAAGGAGGCTTAAGATGGCACTTCAGGCATCGTTGGTTCTTTTCCTTTGTTTTTTTGCAATGCTCGTAATTGGTATTCCAATTTCTATAGGCATTGGTTTGTCGGCTTTAGTTACTGCTTGCGTAGTTGTATCTCCTGATATTGCAATTTTTACTATCGCTCAAAAGATGGTAAATGGTATTTCAAGTTTTTCACTTCTTGCTGTTCCTTTGTTTGTCCTTTCTGGAAATATAATGAATAACGGTGGAATCGCACGAAGGCTTGTTAATTTGGCAAAACTTTTGGCAGGTCGCATTCCAGGTTCTCTTGCTCACACAAATGTTCTTGGAAATATGCTTTTTGGTGCGTTGTCTGGCTCTGCTGTTGCTGCTTGTGCTGCAATTGGTGGTACAATGGCACCTCTTGAAAAAGAAGAAGGTTATGATGACTCTTTTGCTGCGGCTGTAAATATCGCTTCTTGTGCAACAGGTATGCTTATTCCTCCAAGTGGCGTATTGATTTTGTATGCTTTAACTGCTGGTGGAGTTTCAATTTCTGCTTTATTTATGGCAGGATATCTCCCTGGAATTCTTATGGGTGTTGCAGTCATGGTTGTTGCTTTCGTATATGCAAAAAAGAAGAACTACCCTGTAACTCCTAGAGTAAAATTTAGTGAAGCAGTAAAAATCGTTTTGGATTCACTTCCAAGCCTTTTGCTTATCGTAGTTGTTATCGGAGGAATCGTATTTGGTGCATTCACTGCTACAGAAGGTGCTGCAGTTTCTGTTGCTTACACACTCATTCTTTCTTTTATCTATAAAAGCATTACATTTAAGCAATTTATTCAGATAATTCTTAAGACAGCGCATACAACTGGTATTATCATGTTCTTGGTTGCTGCTTCTTCTGCAATGTCATGGGTTATGGCTTATACAGGAATTCCTGTTGCAATCAGCAATCTTATAATGTCTGTTTCAAGCAATAAGTATGTAATTATGTTAATTATGAATATTACACTTCTTATTGTTGGAACATTTATGGATTTAACACCTGCTTGTCTTATCTTCACTCCTATATTCTTCCCGATTGCAATGCAGATTGGCATGGATCCAGTTCATTTTGGTATTATGCTCGTATTCAACTTGTGTATCGGTATTATGACACCTCCAGTTGGTAGCGTATTGTTTGTAGGCTGTGGTGTAGGTGGAGTAACAATAGAAAAGGTATTAAAACCTCTTATTCCATTCTTTATTGCTTTGATTGCTGTATTGCTGATTATCACTTACATACCTGCGATTAGTCTTGTATTGCCAAAATTGATTGGGCTTATTTAATGCTTGTTTTGTGCAATTTTAGGAGATACTACCGCTAACGCGGAGTTCTATGGGAGAATAGATGATTTTAAGTCATGTTAATTATAAACTGGATGAAAACAAAGAAAATGTGCTCACTTTTAAAAGCAAAGAGATAAGTACAAAAATAAAAGTTTTTGTCTTAGAAGAAGATATTATCAGAGTATTTTTTTGTGAGGATACTTTGGTTATGGATAAAACTTGGACTGTGGCACCTGGAATGGGAGATATTCCACGCGAGGGGCGAGATAGGTTTGACCTTTCGCCTTTTTCAAAACCAAAATTTAAAACCGCTGGCGATGATAAGACTTTTACTGTAGAAACAAAACTTATCAAAATGGTGATTACACTCGACGGTTTTAAGGTGAGCTGGTTTTACAAGCATAACGGTAAAGATGTTCTTGTCCTAAAAGACAGACAGACGCAAGCGTATAACTTTAATCATTTTATGGGCAAGGGAGTTTATCATTTTACACAGCGCTCTTTAAACGAAAAGGTTTACGGGCTTGGCGAAAAATCTGGCAATATGGACAGAACGGGTAGAGAATTTAAAATGATGAGCATTGACCCTATGGGATACGATGCACAAACTTCCGATCCGCTGTACAAACATTATCCTTTTTATATCTGTCATAATGAAGAAACAAATCTTTCATACGGTTTGTTTTATGACAATTTAGCAACTTCACTCTTTGATATGGGAAAAACAATTGATAATTATCACGGTCCTTTCAGAAGCTATTATGCAGAAGATGGAGAACTTGATTATTACTTTATTGCAGGACCTCATATTAAAGATATTACGCCTAGATTTTCTTGGCTAACTGGAAAAACTCTCTTTATGCCAAAATGGAGTCTTGGATATTCAGGCTCTACAATGACGTACACAGACGCGCCAGATGCTCAGGTAAAATTGATGGATTTTATAAAAGAATGCGAAGAAAACAAAATTCCTTGCGATTCATTCCAGCTTTCTTCTGGTTATACATCTATAAACGGAAAGCGATACGTTTTTAACTGGAACTACGACAAATTTCCAGATCCAAAAGCGTTTGCAAAATCGTTTCACGATAGGGGAGTTCGTCTTTGCGCAAACATAAAACCTGCGTTGCTAGTTGATCATCCTTTGTATAAAGAAGTTGATTCAAATAAACTTTTTATAAAAGATAGCAATAACAATGTTAGCGAAATGGCGCAGTTCTGGGACGATTTGGGCTCTTATGTCGATTTTACAAATCCACAAGCGTTTGACTGGTGGAAAAAACAGGTTACGATGCAGCTTTTGGAATACGGAATCGACAGCACTTGGAACGACAACAATGAATTTGAAATTTGGGATGGAGATGCAAAAGCAGCAGGATTTGGTAAACCTGTAAGCGTTGGTTTAATTCGCCCGGTTTTAACACTGCTTATGATGAAGGCATCTTTTGAAGCTCAGAACGAATTTGAGTCTAAAAAACGCCCATATCTCATTTCTCGTTCAGGTTGCCCGGGAATGCAGCGTTATGTTCAAACCTGGTCTGGAGACAACAGAACAGACTGGAAGACGATTCGCTTTAACAACAAGATGGGGTCAAGTTTGAGCCTTTGCGGTATGTACAATATCGGGCACGACATAGGCGGTTTTGCAGGGCTCGCACCAGAACCAGAATTGTTTGTTCGCTGGGTGCAAAATGGTTCATTTACGCCTCGTTTTACAATTCATTCATGGAACGATGACAAAACCGTAAATGTGCCTTGGATGTATCCTGAATATACAGACCTCGTAAAAAAAGCAATGCTTCTAAGATGCAAGTTTATTCCACATTTCTACAATCTTTTGTATAAAGCTCATGCAGAGTATGAACCTTTCGTTCGGCCAGTTTTCTACAATTACGAAAACGATCCAAATACTTATGCAGAAAGCGATGACTTTATGGTTGGAAACGATTTGCTTGTCGCTTCGGTTGTAAATAAAGGTCAATACGAAAGAGAAGTTTATCTTCCTGTTGAAGAAAACGGCTGGGTCGACTATCACACAGGCTTGTGGTATGAAGGCGGACAGACTGTAAAAATTTCTGCTCCTATAGAATACAATCCTTTGCTCGTAAGAGGTGGAGCGATAATTGCAGTAAACGACGCAGAAATTGACTTTACAACAAAAGACACAGATAAGAGGGGCTTCCTTTTGTATCCTGCGTTAAAAGGCTCGGGAAAAACTGAATATCAGCTTTTTGAAGACGATGGAATCACCAAAGACTACGAAAGTAATTGTGCTTTTGTAAATGTTAAAATGAAATGGAGCGAAAACTCTGTTGACATTGAAGTTTCAAAACAAGGCAAATTTGCACTGCCGTACAAGACTGTTGCCCTCCATTTGCAAAATGCAGATAAGAGAACTGTAACTGTAAACGGCAAAAAAGTAACACCTAAAGATTTACAGAATATAGAACTGTAAACTTGCTTTAGATTGTTGACTCTCTCTGGATAAGATTGTATTCGGAGAGAGTCTTTTTTTTGATTTGACCTAAATTTTTTTTGTTATTGCAGATTTTTATAAAAAGTTTTGCAGCCTGTTCGCCCATAGAATACATTTTTTGATCTACTGTTGTAATTGTAGGCGTAACCAAAGCCGAAATCACAGTATTACTGAATCCTAAAATGCTGACTTGTTCAGGAATTTTTATTGAACGCTCAGATAACGCTTTTTTTGCACCAACGGCAATCTGATCAGAGGCACAGAACAAAAGAAGTGGGAATTTTGGATTTAAATTCAATAGTTTGTTTATGCCTTCTATGCCGCTGTTATAACCGTATTCGCAGTTTATAAAATGATTATCATCAATATAGAGATTATATTTTTTGCAGATATAATTTAAGGCTTGTATTTTTGCTTGTGTAGTTTTCCAGGCAGGATCCCCAAAAAAATAGATGTTTTTGTATCCTTTTTGGACGAGCAAATCCAAAGCGTTTTCTGCTGCTTCTTTTTCATCAACCATAACCGAATACAGTTTATCGCCACCTTCAATAAAACTGTTTATAAGCACAACAGGATAATTTTTGCTCAATTCAATAAGGTAAGCTTCATTTTT
Source organism: Treponema pectinovorum (assembly GCF_900497595.1). Classification (NCBI taxonomy): domain Bacteria; kingdom Pseudomonadati; phylum Spirochaetota; class Spirochaetia; order Treponematales; family Treponemataceae; genus Treponema; species Treponema pectinovorum. The sequence continues at coordinate 463,899 of NZ_UFQO01000001.1, read as the reverse complement.
ATCGTCAACGGGACGGCTTCCTGCCAAAATAAAACCGTCGACCTGTTTTTGTTTTAGAAGTTCAATCTGCTTTCTTTCTTGCTCAATATCATTTTGAGTTGAGCAGAGAAAGATTTTATAATCATTTTTTTGAGCAATCTGTTCAATAGATTTTACGATGTCCGTAAAAAAAGGATTTGCAATGTCGGAAATAAGAACGCCAATTATATTCATATTCATCTTTTTCATGCCTCTAGCAAGAGAATTCGGAGAATAGTTGTGTTCTTTCATTGCTTGTAATATCTTTTCTTTTGTTTTTGGACTTACTTTAGGACTATTATTTAACACTCTCGAAATTGTTGCGATTGAAACATTACATTCTTTTGCAAGATCATTTATTGTATATGCCATTTTTTTACCGAATAATTTTTTTATATTTGTATTTTTTATGTTTATATTATAGTAAGAAAAATCTACTTGGTCATTATAAATGCCAAATTTTACAAAATGTTAATGATAACAAAAATTGATTTTTGAAAAAAATAAAATAAAAAATCTGCAAGTCTTGTATAAATAGGTGTTTTTTTTTCCTACATTGTAATAAGATGTTTGAGTGAATAATAAGTTAAAATCGTTTAATCTGATGAGTCCTGCATTCAAAGCTTTTTTAGTTTTCTTTGCAATTTCATCGATATTTTTAATTTCTGTGCTGATTTTTTTAATTTTTAATTCAAATGAGAAACTTGAACTTTCAAATTTAAATCAAGATTTTTTTTCCAGTGATTATGAATTTTATTTTACACCTTCAAAAAAATGGGATGAAAAGGGAATTTTAAAAACAGGAGCACAGTACGATTGTAAATTCATAAATAAAACAAACAGAACTCTAAAAAAATGGGAATTCGTTTTAAAATTGCCAAAAAATTCGTATGTTGTAAGCGCTTGGAATGGAGTTTTTTATATGTTCAACGAAAATCTGCATATAATGCCACAAGAGCATAATGCAGAAATCCTTCCTGGTCAAAAACTAAGTTTTGGCTTCATTAGCCATTCTCAAGAACTTATAGAACGTGTTGATTTTTCAATGTCGTTTTATCGCGTATTTAAACCTTTCACTTCTTCTTTGTTTGTTTTTGCTTTTTCTTTTTGGATTTTGTTTTTAATTTTAGCCCTGTTTACATTTTATAGCACATTTAAATTTTTGCAGTTAAAACAGCTTTTAGATCAAACTTTTAATACGGTTGTAAATATTGTCGATTCTTTTGATGAATACACCTACAGCCATTCGCGAAATGTTGCTTTTTATTCTGCCGAACTTGCCAAAAGGATGAAACTCAAGCGAAAAGATGTTTTTTTTATATATTATGTTGCCCTCGTTCACGATATTGGAAAAGTTGCCATAATGCGCGATATGCTTCATAAAAAGGATTCTTTTACAGAAGAAGAAAGGCAGATAATGAAGGCGCACACTATTGCTGGTGGCGAAATTTTAAAGGATTTCATTTCAATTCCGCAGATAAAAGATGGGGCGCTGTATCATCACGAAAGGTTTGATGGGAGTGGATATCCAAGAGGTTTAGAAGGAGAAGAAATTCCACTCTTTGCACGCATAATCTGTGTCGCCGATAGTTTTGATGTTATGGCATCTAAAAGGGCGTACAAAGAAAAATTATCCGTATCAGACATAATTGAAGAGTTAAAAATTTGTTCTGGCACACAATTTGACCCAGTAATCGTCAAATATATGATAGATATGGTCAACGATGGAGTCGCGCCGCTCAAATAAAAAACAACTCAACATACACCAAATAAAAGTAACCTTGACGAGAATCGATTTTGCTAATATATTTACGCTGAATATGACTGGGGGTGCACCGGTTTCGACGATTGTGAATAATGCACTTACTGCATGTGGGAGTGAAGGTTCCCTAAACTGACAAAAAAATAACTGCAATTTTCGCAAGAAAAGAAGAAGAAGTTGTTGAAGCTTCTTCTGCAGAAGCTCTCGCTGCTTAAGTTAGCCTGAGCCGGAGTTCTAGGGGTGCTGTTCCTAACTTTTAGAATTTCCGACACAAATAGGGACTTGCTACTTTTTTTGTCAATCGAAAAAGTGGGACACTTAGATTGAATACGGAAAAGAGTCTTGTCATGCTGCTACCTTTTCCCGACAACTACCACGCATGACTAAACATGTAGATGTATTTGGATTACACTTTTGGACGGGGGTTCAACTCCCCCCATCTCCATTTTTAATTTACGACTATCCTTTTGCAATTCAGCATCTTACGATGGTTTATATTTTCTTAAACTGTATTTGAATAATTCACTTCTAAATTGAATAAAAAGTTTTTATCGTTAGTGGTGATTTAGGGAGCTTTTATGGCAGATTTAATCAAAAGTTATAAAGAATTTTTGAATAAAGGAAAAACTGAACGCGAATGTGTCGTTCAGCTTATAGATTGGGCAGAAAAAAATGGATACAAAAATATTGAACGCGTAAAAAAAATTAGTGTAGGGGACAAAGTTTATTTCCAGAAGATGAATAAGGCAATCGCTTTGTTTCAATTTGGCTCGTCTCCACTTGAAAATGGAATGAATATTCTTGGAGCGCACATAGATTCTCCTCGCCTTGATGTAAAGCAAAATCCTCTATATGAAAAAGATTTTTTGGTTTATCTGAATACCCATTATTACGGCGGAATAAAAAAATATCAGTGGGTAACGCTTCCGCTTGCAATTCACGGAGTTATTTGTACGAAAGACGGCAGGACTATCGATGTAAAAATCGGTGAAGAAGATGACGAGCCTGTTTTTGTCATTTCTGATATTTTGCCTCACCTTGCACAAAAGCAAATGAAAGAACTCGCTTCGGATTTTATTCCAGGCGAAAATCTCGATTTAATCTGTGGCTCTGAAAGTCCTTCTAAAGAAAATGAAAAAGAAAATGCTAAAAAAGCAATCTTAAAGATTTTAAAAGATAAATACGGAATCGAAGAAGATGATTTTGCTTCTAGCGAACTTGAAGTCGTTCCTGCTGGAAAGGCTAGGGATTTAGGTTTAGACAAGAGTATGGTTTTAGCTTATGGACAAGATGACAGAGCGTGTGCTTTTACTTCTGCAAGAGCAATGCTCGATTCTGTTGTAAAGAATAGAACTTTATGTTGCCTTTGTGTTGATAAAGAGGAAATAGGAAGCGTTGGGGCAACTGGTATGGCAAGTCATTTTTTTGAAAATGCAGTTGCAGAAATAATAGAACGCTCTCAAGATGTGTATTCAGATCTTTGTCTTAGAAGGTGCCTTGCAAATTCTTATATGCTTTCTAGCGATGTAAATGCTGCTTACGATCCGATGAATGCTGAACTTTTCGATAAAAACAATTCTTCGTTTTTAGGTGGCGGAATAGTTTTTAATAAATATACTGGGAGTAGGGGAAAAAGCGGAGCGAGCGATGCAAATCCTGAGTTTATAGCGAAACTTCGCAGGGTTTTGGATGAAAATAAAGTTATATATCAAATGGCAGAACTTGGAAAAGTTGATCAAGGTGGTGGCGGAACGATAGCCTATCTTGCAGCAAAATATGGAATGGAAGTTTTAGATGCAGGGGTTAGTGTTTTGAGCATGCATTCTCCTTGGGAAATTACCAATAAGTTTGATTTAGAACAGGCATATAATGCATACAAGGCTTTTTTTACGTTGTAGTCATATATATTAAAAAATAAATTAGACAAAATAAAAAAAGACGAGGCTCTGATTTTCAGATTTCTCGTCTTTTTATTTTTTTCCTATCTTCGATTTGTATAAAACTTATGCTGTTTTATCGCTTTCTATAAGAAGTGTTTTTAGTTCAGGAAGTTTGTTTGAAATAACTATATCTTTCGTTATAGTCAATTTTTTCTTTCCCTTTATGCTTGGTGCTTCGTACATCAAATCCATCAGAAGTTTTTCACAGATTGAACGCAAGCCCCTTGCCCCTGTTTTTTGTTTTATCGCTATATCCGCAATTTGTGTTAAAGCGTCATCAGTAAAATCAAGTTCCAAGTCATCAATTGCAAAGCTTGCTTTGAGTTGATTTACGATAGAATTTTTTGGCTCAACAAGTATTCTTTTCAAATCATCCTTTGTAAGTTCCTTTAGAGCAACTGTTATAGGCATACGACCTATAATTTCTGGGATAAGGCCGAATTTTACGAGATCGTCTGGTGTACATTGGTTCAAAAGCTCCATCATTTGAGTTTCGTTCATCGTACTTAGATTACTTCCAAACCCAATTGACTTGCCAGCGATTCTTTGTTCGATTATCTTGTCGATTCCGACAAACGCACCACCGAGTATAAAGAGGATGTTTGTCGTGTCAATTTCGAGCATCTCTTGGTTTGGATGCTTTCTTCCCCCCTGTGGCGGAACAGAGGCAACCGTTCCTTCTATTATCTTTAAGAGTGCCTGTTGAACACCTTCACCACTGACATCGCGCGTTATGGAAGTATTTTCGCTTTTGCGACCGATTTTATCGATTTCGTCGATGAAAACTATTCCTCTTTCTGCCGCTGGAATATTTCCGTCTGCTGCGTTTATCAGTTTTAAAAGCACATTTTCAACATCTTCGCCAACATAACCTGCTTCTGTCAAAGTTGTAGCATCCGCTATTGCAAACGGCACATTGAGTTTTTGAGCAAGCGTTTTTGCAAGCAAAGTTTTTCCACTACCTGTTGGACCAATCAGAAGGACATTTGATTTTTCAATTTTTACATCGCTATATTTTGAATTTTCTGCAAGCGATGATGCCTCCTTCTTTTGAACGGACATTCTTTTATAATGATTATAAACAGCAACGGAAAGTGCTTTTTTTGCATAATCTTGACCGATTATGTATTGGTCTAAATACTCTTTAAATTCTTTTGGCGAAGAAACATCGCTCATATTTATTGGCGAAAGTTCCTTTTTTTGTTCATCGAGTATGCTTTGGCAAACGGCTATGCATTTGTCGCAGATGAATATGTTATTTTCAGGTCCTGCTACAAGAGGTCTCGTCTCGCTGGCAGGTTTACCACAAAAAGAACAATATCGCGTATCGTTACGAAAACCTCTCATTATTACACTGTCTCCTTCTCATTTATTCTTTTAGGCATAACCTTATCTACGATTCCATATTCTTTTGCTTCTGTTGCGGTCATATAAAAATCGCGTTCAATATCCTTTGCAATCTGTTCATAAGTTTTTCCTGTTTTTTCTGCAAGAAAGTTTATAGAAAGTTTTTTTATCCTCAACAACTCTTTTGCCTGAACTGTTATATCGCTTTCCTGTCCTCTAACTCCGCCAGAAGGTTGATGAATCATAATTCTGCTTGAAGGAAGTGAATAGCGTTTTCCGATGGTTCCGCCTGCCAAAAGCAAAGCACCCATAGAGCAGGCTTGTCCTATGCAGATTGTTTGAATATCGCACCTTACGTATTGCATAGTGTCATAGATTGCTAGCCCTGCTGTAACGCTTCCACCAGGCGAATTGATATACATGCTTATATCTTTGTCAGGATTTTCGGATTCCAAAAATAAAATTTGTGCCACTATCAAGTCGGCAGTTGCATCATCGATTTCGCCGTCTACAAAAATAATTCTTTCTTTTAAAAGGCGAGAAAAAATATCGTAAACCCTTTCTCCATTTCCAGAGCGTTCGATTACATGTGGTACTAAATTGTTCATTCTTTCATTCATATTGTTAACTCCAGTATAAATATAGTAATAAACAGATGAAAAATCAAAAAAAAACGGAATGTAACGGCTTTTTAGGCTACATTCCGTCATTATCGTTTTTATTTACTTATTTCTTAAAGAGATCTGCAAAGGAAGTTTTTTCTCCTTTTGAAACCTTAACTTCTTTAAAAATTTCGTCATACAGTTTCTGCTCTTTTACATCATCGATGAAGTATTCTTTTGAGCGAGGATCCGCATAGTGTTTTTTAACTTCTTCAATAGAGATTCCATTTGTTTCTGCCAGAGTTTTATATGCTTCTTCAATTTCTTCTGGAGTTACAGATATATTCTTTGAACGCATGAGAGAGTCCACTATTATGCGGCTCTTGAGCATTTTTTCTGCATCGCCAGTCCAAGTTGTAAGCATATCTTCTTTTTTCTGCCCAGAAGCGAGTATCATTTTTTCAAGTTCTTCTGGAGTTGTCTGGAACTGCTGAGCCATCATATTCCATCTTCCTGCAAGTTCTGCATCGAGCATTGAAGCAGGAATTTCGATAGGATTTTTTTCAACAAGTTGTTCTAAGAGAGAATTAACTTTTAATTCTTTGATTTTTCTGTCTTTTGCAGTGTTCAAGTTTTTAAGAATGTCTGCTTTTAAATCTGCAAGAGTTTTATATTTTTCACTTACATCCTGTGCTAAATCATCGTCCAAAGCAGGAAGATTTCTAACTTTAATTTGTTTTATAGTTACGCTGTATTTTTTTGTTTTTCCAGCTAGCTCTTTATCTTCTTCTGTTTTTGGATATTTTTTTGTGATTTCTTTGGTTTCGTTTACTTTCATTCCGATGATTTCATCGTCAATTTTATAAACATTTTCTTTTGTTCCAATTGTAAAGGTGAATCCTGAACGCTTCGTTCCTTCAACAGCTTTTCCATCATCATCGATTTCTTCTATATCGAGAGTTACGATATTGTCTTTTTCTGCTTTTTCATCTTCTTTTTTATCAATAACGACAGCATTGCGTTCTTGAATGCCTTTTAATTCTTCTGCAACTTCTTCATCGCCAATAGTTACCTGCGCTTCTTTTACAGAAATTCCGTTAAAATCTTTTACTTCAACAGTTGGGAAAACGTCATAAGTTACTGTGAAAGTAAAATCTTTTGAAGTATCAAACGCTGGAATTTCGTCCATTTTTGGCTGAACATAAGGAAGAGGGCGAGATGAAATATCTTTTTCGTCCTGAAAAATTTCGTTAAGTACTCCGTCAATGAGATCGCTTGCGGCCTCCATCTTAATCTGTTCGCCGTATTTGCGTTCCAGTACAGCCGCTGGCACATGACCTTTGCGGAAACCAGGAATTTGAACCTGTTTTACATACTTACCAAGTGTCGTTTTGTAGCTTTCTTCTACGTCTTTTTTTGCAACCGTTACCGTCAACTTTGCTGCTGAATGCTCAAGTTTTGTGATTTCTTTTGTAAATTTCACTTTGGTGGCCCCTTAAAAAAATATAAAAAAAGCGATTCAGATGAAATCCAAATCGCCTTCTCTTAGAGCGGAAAACGGGAGTCGGACCCGCGACATCCACCTTGGCAAGGTGGCGCTCTACCACTGAGCTATTTCCGCAAAAAAAAAGCAAATTTATTTTACAATAAATTATGCGAGAGAAGGGACTTGAACCCTTACGCCGAAGCACTAGATCCTAAGTCTAGCGTGTATGCCAATTTCACCACTCTCGCAAGTGTTCTATTCGGCTCAAGACACAAGTCACAATCCGACCAAATGTATTTTTCAAACCCCATGCTTGAAAAATATGAGCGACCGGGGGTTCGAACCCCGGACCCACAGATTAAGAGTCTGTTGCTCTACCAACTGAGCTAGTCGCCCTTATAAAAACCAATTACTGCGTCTGACACGGCTTGAACGTGCAACCTACGGATTCGAAGTCCGTTGCTCTATCCAGTTGAGCTACAAACGCAAAGTAAATCAACAGTGGAAAGCATAGTTACGGTAGAAAACCTTATCTTAGGAAGTGGGTGCCTGGTGGGTTTCGAACCCACGACAGCCAGATCCACAATCTGGAACTCTACCCCTGAGCTACAGGCACCGTGTAACTGATGTGTTCCATACTATCAAAAAGTCAATTAGAGTGTCAATAATCAAAATGTTTAATTGCCTTATTTTTTTTATTGAAACAAAAGCAATTTTTATAAAGAGGTTTTTTATTCATCCGATAATGAAAGTGTAGGAGTGTAGTTTTTATGGACGAAAATGCTATGAAAGAGAATTTTGAATTGAATAAAGAACTTATAGACGTACTTAAAAAGGAATCTTCTATTTTGGATGAGATTTTACAAAAACAGGAAGAAGTTCATTCCTGTGTTTTAAAAAGGAAGTGGCTTGAACTTGAAGACTCGTTATCATGCCTTCAACAGATGAGCGAAGAATTTGTAAAACTAGAAAACGATAGGGTTGTTTTAACAGAAAAAACTGGAATTCAAAAACGCTTTGAAATATCTCCCTTTTTGTGCGATGTGCGTTCCAAGTTAAAAAAATCAAAATTAAAAAATAAAGTCTTAAACGAATACATATCAACTACAAAGCAATTTTTACAGGGAATTTTTGACGAAGTTCTACCAGAAAGAAGGAATGTAACTTATTCACGTAGCGGAAAATTCATAAAAATTGAACCTAGTAATGTCGTTGTAGATCAAGTTATCTAAAAGGGGGAAAAAATGGCAAATTCTTTTGCAGGAATAGAACTCGGAAAAAGAAGCATAATGACTCACAGCCAGCAAGTTCAAATTGCAGGTCATAATATTTCAAATGCAGACACAGAAGGTTATTCAAGGCAGAGAGTTCAGGTAAAAACTTTTGACCCTATTTATCGACCAGATTTAACAAGAGCAGAAACTCCGGGGCAGATTGGGCAGGGGACTTCAATCGAAAGCATAACTCGTTTGCGTGATGAGATGCTTGACCAAAGGATTGTCGCTCAAACTAACAAAGAATCCTATTGGGAAAGCCGTGAGCATTATTATTCGATGATTGAAAAAATCTATAACGAACCTGCAGACGTTTCTGTGCGCACTAATATGGACAAATTTTGGCAGTCATGGCAGGAACTTTCAATCTATCCAGACAGTAAAGCGGCAAGACAGGCGGTTGTGACCCGCGGAGAAAACCCTGCAGAAAAAAAAACCGAGCGGTATAAAGCTCTTTTTGGAATTGGAACTTTGATAAATGGCGACATCGAAGCAACTGTAAGGCAGATAAAAGATTATAAAAAACAGATTGCAGATATAAAAGGCGAAAATGTTTGCTCAAAAGCTATGGGCGACAATCCTAACGACCTTTTGGATAGAAGAGATTTGTTAGTAGAAAAACTTTCATCTCTTGCAAACATAACGACGGATTCCCGCGATTCTGATGAATTTATGGTTCATCTTGAAGGGCAGATTTTGGTTCAAGGTAGCGTTAATCGCAGTTTTGATTTAGTTGCAAACACAGACAATAACGGCTACGACACAGTTGTCTGGAGCGATACAAAATTAGTTGCAGACGTAAAAGGCGGAAAACTCGGTGCCCTCATAGAACTGCGAGATTCGGATATACGAAGTGAAATTCAATCTTTAAATACTATGGCAATGAACTTTACGGATTTAGTAAACGATGTTCACCGTGCAGGTATCGGATTGAACAATGTTACAAATTTGGATTTTTTTGTTCAGCATCCTTTTGTTACAGATGCAAAAGGCAATTACGACAGAAATGGCGACGGGCAAAACGATTCTTCTTATATCTTTAGATTTACAGGAACAAACTCTCTAAATCCGCAGGAAAAAGTTGGGCTTGAAGGCGTAATGACTTTGTCCGCAAGTTCCGGCAATATCACAGTTCCTTACCATGCAAACGACACTATAGAAGCGGTTATCGCTCGCATAAACGATTCTCAAGGTGAAGTAAAGGCATATTTAGACAGGGAAAATCGTTTGGTTTTAAAAGCGACTACAAGCCAAGCGATGGAAAATCCTGATTTTGTAATTCGGCACGTAGAAGATTCTGGTCTATTTTTGGCAGGTTATTCTGGTATTTTAAATGGAAGTGGACAAGAAAATGCCTTTGATTTTTCTGTAGCAGATGCTGTAGACCGCCTTCAAGGCTCTTATTCAACCGCTCCTGTTATGAATCCAAGCGACTACATAGCAGTAAATCCTGCTATAAAAAGCGATGTAAATAGCGTTGCAGCAGCATTCCCAAATGCACAAGGCAGAGCAGTAATAGGAGACGGAAGAGCAGCGGTAGAAATCGCTTCTATAAGAAATACCAGCGTTATGATAGGCGAAAGCAGAACTTTTGACGACTATTTTGCAGAGACAGTTACAAATGTCGGTCTAAAAGGCGAGCAGGCGGAAAATATGCTTTTAAGCCAAAACGCAATAATGGGAGATTTACGAAATCTTCGCGATTCAATAAGCGGAGTAAACATCGATGAAGAACTTGCCGACATAATAAAATTTCAGCATGGATACAATGCAGCCGCAAAATATGTAAGTGTAATAGATCAGATGCTGGATACTATAATAAATCGTCTTGGAGTGTAGTTAAATGAAAAGAATTTCAAGCCAGATGAACAATAATAACACTCAGTACAATCTTAGGATTCAAGAACGAAAATTGAATAAGATTGATAACCAAATTGGAACTCAGCAGAGGATTCAATCTCTGAGGGAAGACCCTGTTGCTGCCGGCCATCTCGTAAAATATCAATCCTATTTGACACGAGTAAATAACTTTCAAAAAAACTCTCTTACATTAAGCGATCAGTTTCAATATCGCGAAGGCTACATGCAAAATTCACTCGAAATTATGCAAAGAATTCGTGAACTTGCAGTAACTGGTGCAAACGGAATTTATAATGGAGACGACCTCAAAAATATTGCAGTTGAAGTTGATGAACTTTTGCAGGAGCTCGTTCAAAATGCAAACGCACTTGGTCCTGACGGAAATTCAATTTTTGCAGGAACAAACACAAACGCGCCTGCTTTTGAAGTTGATTTTGGCCATGTCGAAGGTGCGATTCAACCTCTTATTTCCGCGGTTCGCTATAACGGCACAATTTCCGAAAACAAAGTTGAAGTCGACGAAAATAAATACATAAATGTTGATAATGTAGGCTCAAAAACATTTTGGGCAGAACAGCAGCGCCTTTTTGGGGGGCGAGATCTTTCTTCATGGCAGGCAAAGGACGAAGGTGTTGTAAATATTGACGGTCAAAACATAAAGATAGAGCGTGGGGATACGATGTATTCGCTCGTAACCAAAATAAATAATTCTGGAGCAGCGGTTAAGGCTTCTATAGACCCAATAACAAACGGACTCAACCTTACAACCACAGATGCACATCAGCTTTGGCTAGAAGATGTTGAAGGAAATTCTTTATATGATTTGGGCATAATAAAGGATTCAAGCCAAAAACCTCCGTACAATACTGCCGACAATGTGAGAATTTCTGGAGGTTCGCTTTTTGATACCGTAATAAATTTGCGAAATTCACTTTTGCAGGGCGACGGGCAAGCGGTGGGAACACGAGTTTTAGCATCTATTGACCAGGGAATCGGCAATCTTACGACGAGGGTTGCAAAATCAGGAAGCGAATACGAAAGGTTGCAAAACGATGCCGTTCGAAACAGCGCCACAGCATTGAATGTTACATCTGCAATAAGCCGAGAAGGCGATCTGGATATAACGCAGGCATTGACAGATAAAAAGATGCTCGAATACACTCAACAGGCAACTTTAAGCAATGCAGGAAAGATGTATTCTTCTTCACTGTTGAATTATATGAGATAAAATGAAAATTAAAAAATATGCATCAAGGAGGACAAAACTGACATGGATGTAAAAACAAAAACTATGGGAACCGTTAGCATTGAAGAAAATCAAATCATAAATTTTCCAGAAGGACTATACGGTTTTCATGAATATCATAAATTTGCGATAATCGAAGCTGAATATCAGCCTTTTTTCTGGCTGCAATCCATAGAAGAAGCTGGGCTTGCTTTTTTGATAGTAGACCCGTTTTTAATCGTAAATGATTATGAACTTGATATTGACGACAAAACTCTTTCTGAAATAGGAATTGACTCTCCAGGCGATGTCGTGCTGTTTGCGATAATAACCGTTCCGTCGGATGGAGGACCTGTTACAGCAAATCTACAGGGACCTCTGGTAATAAATAGAAAAAATAATGTTGCTTTGCAGGTTGTGCTCTCGGATTCAAAATGGACTACAAAGCATAATATCATCAAAACTTTAAAAAATAAGGAAACAAAGTAATGCTGATATTATCAAGAAAAGTCGATGAAAAAATAAAAATTGGCGAAGACATAACGATAACTTTGATAGAAGTTCGTGGCGATCAGGTAAAAATAGGCGTGGAAGCACCTAAAAATGTAAAAGTTTTTAGACAGGAAGTTTTTGAAGCGATAAAAACAGAAAACAAAGAAGCCGCTTCAATGGGAACTCAAACCTTGGAAGCATTGTCACATTTTCTTGATTCAAATTAGATTATTGTTTTCAAGAGAAAGTTCTGCTTCGCTTTTTCTAAGATATTCAGGTCCTTCAAAATCTTTGAGGGGCTCTTTTTTTTCTTCAATCATTTTTTCTGCAATTTTAAAAAGTGTAAGACAAGTATTTATCTGGCAGTCAAAATAAATTACGTCCAAATTTGAATCCATCGCTTTTAAAAGTGAACAAAGAACGGAAGAATCAAAGCCAACGCACAAAATCTGCTTTTTTGTGTTCAAATTTGAATATAAGTTTTTTAAATCTATATCTTGCCCTTCCATTATGCTTTTTCCGTTTTCAAAAATCTCGGCAAAAAACTGATCTTTTTTTGCACCTACGCAGGAAATTACAAGTCCGTCAAAATTTTCAAATGGTTTTGCATAGCACTCTAGGGTCGAAACCGCATAAATAGGCTTGTTAAATGCAAGTTCTATCGATTTTAATGCAGAAAAAGCAAGCCTTAAACCTGTAAAAGTTCCAGGTCCTTTGCAAAGCGTAAGATAATCAAGGTCGCAGGCGTTTAATTCCAGTTTCTTAAGCACAAAATCTATCGCTGGTAAAATCTCCTGCGATTGCTTTTGCCCAATGTCTAAAGTTAAGGTTGCTGTGTTGTCATTATTTTTTGCACAAATTGTCATACAATTTGAAGCGCAATCAATCGCTAAACTTTTCATAATTTTGCCTTCGTTTACAAATCGGCATACGGCCAATTTTCTATAGTTATCGCTCTCTTTGATGAAGTGGAATCTTGAGCAGGTTCAATTTTGATTGTTATAGTCTTTGCAGGAAGTTCATCCATTATTTTTTCCGACCATTCGATTATGCAAACTCCGTTTCCATAGAGCAGGTCATCGACTCCTAAGTTTATAAAATCTTCTGTTCCTTCAAGTCGATACACATCCATGTGATAAAGCGGCATCTTTCCTTCGTATTCGCTTATAAGGCAGAAAGTTGGACTTGTTATCGTATCTTCTATGTTTAGGGCGAGCGCAATCCCTTTTGTTATTGTTGTTTTTCCTACTCCTAATGTTCCTTGCAAAGCGATGATGTCACCTTTTATTAAATAACTTCCTATCTTTTTTCCAAGTTCAATCGTCTGCTGTGCGGATTGAGTGTATATCGTCATAGAGGTAATTTTCCTTCGTTATCCATAAGAATAATCTTTTCTCTGAGCGCTTTTGTTACAGGAATGACTGGATAATCAAAAGTTGTTCCCAATGGATAAGTTATATGCACAAACTTTTGCCCAAATGGGTTAATCTCAATCGTAAAAGAGATTGCAATATCTTCTTGTTTTGAAAGAAATTCTATGCTTGCTACTGCTGTGTAATTTCTTCGATAGTAGAGAACAGTGTCTTCACAAACTATAGAATTGATTCCTAGAACGTTCATCGATATAAAATATCCTAATAAATTTTTACCGTCAATATAAGATGCAGTTTACCGCTCGATGTACTTGTAGGCGACTGCACTTATCTTATTCACAGTTGCGAGATTTATCCTCTCGTATTTTATGTGAAGGATGTATTCATCATTTTTATTTTTGGTCGTCCTTAATATGTAACCAATCGCTTCAGAAACTTCCTTCCCATCTAACGGCCCTTTTATGTGTATATGCTGCTCATTTTTTATCGGCAATTTAGTTATTATTCTACAGCCTCCTGCCGAAGAATCCGCTAAAACGCCGTCGTGCATTTTATCCGAAATTGTAAATTCTGTTTTGTCGTCTATCTTTTCCATTTTTGCAAAAGAAAAAATACAAATTGAGTAAACATCTATTCTCGGATAAATTCTTTTTTTTCTTATTTCGATTCTATCTGTTTGTGCACACACTATGAGGGGAACATCATTTTTTCCACGTTGATAGCGAACAACTCTCGCTTCCATTTCGTATGGAGTTGAATCTTTATACACAAAAATCAGTTTTATTTTTGAAAGAATTTCAGGCTTGTCTTCTTCTTTCATAATTTTTGGAAGCCGCATATGCAGTTCTTCCTGATTTGAATCAATCAAAGTGAACTTATAGTGAATACCTTTTGACGGTGTAAAGGTCAAAATTGAATCTATCGGTATAAGCCTTGAGTTTTTTATCAAAGCTGAATTTTCAAATGTCTTTTGGAAATTTGCTTTTAGATTGAAGAGAATCTTTTTAGCTTCTTCATTTTTTTCGCTTTCAAAGTGTTTAAACTGTTCCTTAAAATAGGGCTCTAGGTCTTCAATATTTTTTAAGAGAAATTTTATATTTGGCAGAGGATGTAGTTTAAAAATTTTTATTAAAAGTTCGCGTTCATTTTTAGAAAGATGCGCTTTTTTTGAAATTTCATTTAAATCTTTGTGCGAAGTTGGTTTGTTTTTATTTTTTTCAGCATATTCTTCGGAAGATTTATATTTGTCAACCTTTTTTGAAATAAAGTACAATGCGACAAATAGCGCTAGAATCGCAAGTCCAATAAAACCCGCTAAAAAAATATTGAGCGCTAATCTTGCTGCAAGAGGTGAACCTGAACCCATCTATTCCTCCAGTGCAAGAGAGATTTTGTCTAATCTTGGGCTTATCTCGTATTCTGCAAGATCTCCAAGCATTACAGTGTCTTTTGAAGTGAGAGCTGCTTCAAAATCTTTTAATACTGGAGAAAATTCCGCAAAAAATTGTGAAAAAGTTTTATCTTCAATTTTTATAGAACCAAATCTTTTCGGAAAGAGAGTGGCAAGGCTTGCTGTGTGGCAAACCCTATCTATAAAATCCGCAAGAGAGGTTATTATTACAGAAACTTCTTTATCTTTTCCGCTTTGCAATTTTACAGAAATAGATTTTAATTCTTCAGATATTTTTTTTGCTTCGTCTTTTAACTCATTAAATGACTGCTCTATGGCAGTTTGACTTATGACTTCAAGTTCAATCTTTGTATCTTCTTTTAATTCTTCTTTGCAGGATTCTTCAAAATCATTTGCATATACGTTTTTTCCGTTCAAAACGATAGAAACCGTTGTCGCATTTGTTTTTTCGCATTCTGTTTCAAAACTTTTTAAAACATCTCCGACAGTTTTTTCATTTTCGAGCTGTATGTCTAATTTTTGTCCATTTACAAATAATTCCATTTTTTTATCCTTGTAATTGTAGTTATATTTTACTGCTGTCTTCCATTATTTGCAAAATTAGAAATTGTGCTTGACTGGGAGTTTAAGCTGTTTAAAGTTCCTTCCATTTGACCATATTTTGTGCGCAGTTGTGCTTCTTTTGTTTCCAGCTGTCGCTCCAAACTTGCAATTTTTGTTTCGGACGATTTTATCCTTCCGTTTAAGGTTGCCGTTTTATTAGAGATGATTCCGCCACTTTGAACCCAGGCGGTAAGTTGTTTGTCGAGCGCAAAGCCAATTCCAGAATCGACGATTAAATCCCCATCAGAGTCGTAGCCAAAAAGATTTTTTATCGAATCCAAATCTTTTTCCAAAGATTCATCGAGTTTTTTTTCGTTTATTTCAAGATAGCCTCTAAGCTGACTTGCAGTGTAACCTCCAGAAGTTCCTGTCGCTCTTGTAGAAATTCCAAGCTGATTTAACATTGTTATGTCTGCGTTTTCCGACCATTTATAACTTGCAGAAATAATCGACTGTAAAGCAGATTTTCCTGAGCGCAATGAGCTGTCGCCTAAAAATATTCCGAGTTTTTTTTGAGCATCCTCTTTTTCGCTTGAAGAAAGATAATCCAGTTCAGAAATTATTTCTGGTTTGTTTTCACTTAATATATTCATCTCTGCAATAACTTGATTATATGTTCCTACAAAAGAAATAAGTGCGTCTTTTGCAGATTCTTTGTCTGGTTTTATGTCGATTGTCGCAGTTTTTTCTGTTGGATTAAAGATGTTAAGCGTTACATGAGGAATTACATCGTCTATGTTATTTGTAGGTCTGTTTATCGTTATTCCTTCGTATTTTATTACGGCATCGCCTGCTTTGGAAACTGGATTTACAGGCTCAAATCCCAAATCTTTTTTTGCGTCGTAAACTGTAAAGGTTGAAAGCGCAATCGCTTCTCCAGTATTTCTGTTCCTTACAACGATGCTTTTTAAATCTGGATAATCTTTTAAATCGAGCATCACGGTCTTTTCACCAGTTTTGCTATCCGTAGAAAGGCTTTCGGTTTTGATTTTTGTTTCTTTCCCTTCGCCATTTTTTACATAAAAATCTGCTTCGTTTTTTATTGGCTCTAACGGTTTCGGTGGCACAGGAGGAAGGGAAGCTTCGCTCTTGTCGTTTAAAATCGTAACATCTTCATAAGTTACCTTGCCTGCTTCTTGGAGCTCAGGCCTGGTAGAACGAATGATGTTTAATTCTTCTGTAATATCTTCAAGTTCAAAAGTTGAATATGAAAATTCGATTCTGTTGTTGGCATTTTCAAAAATTTCTTCTGGAATATTTATTTCAAGTCCCGCCCTAGGTGGCAAGATAAAACGATTTTCTTCAGAATCCCATTCCACATCTTTTAGAGAAAACTCAGGCATTCCTTCCTGCTCAACTTCTGGAATAGGAAATTCGACTTCTGGAGATGAATATTCTCCTATTTCTAAACCGAAAGTTTTTTTATCAGAAAGCATTTTTGCAATTATGCCGTGTTTTACAGCAAAAGATAGGGCATCATCTTTAAAAATGAGGTTATTTTTATCGCCAGTTTTTACAGATTCTATCAAAAGAGATTTGTCTTCTCCTGAAACTCCTACTAGGCTCGCTTTTATTGTTGAAGAGCCTCTTTTGTTTAGAGAATTTACAAAATCAGTTAGCTTTCCACCTCGCCAGTTAAAAGAAACAGTTTTTTCATCTACTTGAAAAGTGTATTTACCTTGAGGAACAGTAAAATCTTTTTCTAGATTTTCAGAAAGGAACCTGTCAGAAGTTGCAGGCTTTATAACATCGATTTTTATTGAACCGTATTCAGCTTGTCTTCCAGGCGTGGCAGTAACAGCATTTTCGTCTGTGGAAGAGGCTAATTTATTGTTAAAAGGATTATCAAATGAATACAGCGTTTTGGTGTTAGTGCGCAAGGAAGACATCTTTTGATTCATTTCATTCCAAGCACTTTGCTGTTCTTTGTACCTGTCAAGCGACTCCTGTTCTCGTGTAAGTGGAAGTCGCTCCTTTTTCATCAGTGCTTGTATGTAATCGTTTGTCTTGTATTTGTCACTGACTCCAGGTATTGATATATCAGGCATAATTTAGTTCCATGTTAATCAAGTAAAAATAACAGCATTAAATCATTTCATCGAACAAAACACCAATCGCTTTTCTAATTCGTACCTTTAGGCGTTGTATATCCTCTGAAGGAATTTGCTTTATAACTTGATTTGTTGAAGAGTCAAAAACGGTTACAACCACCTGATTCAATTCCTTATTCAAACTGAATTGAACCTTTCGACCCGAAACAACATCCGAAAGTCTTTGCAGTTGACGAACATCCTCTTGAAGTTGGGCGTTATTGTCAGAAATATTTTGAACCACTTGTGCAGCATCTGCCATAGGCACATTTAGCTCCGTTTTTGGCGGAGATTTTCCTGCCTGAGTTGCGGTGGAGTTTATATTTAGGCGGCCATCCATTGCCGGCTGCCCGATGGAAGTTATATTCATAGGGCGTTTCCTCCTGAAAATAAAAAAGGAGAAGGGGGGCGCACCCCTTCAACTTTACGCTTTTTATACAAAAGACAACATCCAGAAGTCTCTTTTAATATATAAAAATGCGGTTTTACTATCTGAGCAATGCGAGTACGTTCTGCGACTGGCTGTTAGCCTGTGCAAGCATTGCAGTTCCAGACTGTGTAAGAATCTGGTTTTTTGTGTATTCAACCATTTCGCTTGCCATATCTGTATCGCGGATACGAGATTCAGCAGCCTGAAGGTTTTCTGCAGCTACACCTACGCCGTTAGAAGCCATTTCAAAGCGATTCTGATATGCACCCAAGTCTGCGCGCTGTTTTGATACTGTCAAAAGAGCGTTATCTACAGATGCTATAGCCATATTTGCTTTGTCTGGCGATTCGATTCCAATCTGTTCTTCGGAACCTTGTGCTCCCTTCAATCCAAGAGCCTGGGCGGTCATAGTGCCGATATATACACGAGCGTTTTGGTCAACATTTGCTCCAATTTGGAACTGCATTACGCGTCCTGCAACCGAATTTTGAGCGAATGCACCTGTAAGCATATTCATTCCATTGAATTGTGCCTGAGAGGCAATTCTGTCAACTTCTGATACAAGTTGAGAAACTTCAACTTGAATTTGCATACGATCTTCATCGGAATAAATTCCGTTTGATGATTGAACTGCAAGTTCGCGGATTCTCTGAAGTATATCTGTAGTTTCCTGCAAATATCCTTCTGTTGATTGAATAAAAGAAACACCGTTTTGAATATTTCTGTTAGCCTGATTCAATCCACGAATTTGGCTGCGCATCTTTTCAGATACTGCCAATCCAGAAGCATCGTCGCCGGCGCGGTTAATGCGCTGACCTGAACTGAGTTTTTCGATGTTTGTCTGCAACTGAGCATTTGAAACTCCCAATGTGCGATTTGAATACATCGAACTCATGTTGTGATTAATAACCATAATTATTGCCCTCCATGCATAAAAACTTGTAACATCATGCCACAAGTTCTGCCTTTGTGTGGGCTGTAGACAGTTGTTGCGCCCCCATCTACAGATTTAGACCCATCAGCAGAAACCGTTATTCGTATGCCTTGTACACACTAATAACCGTCCATGCTGTCACAAAGGGATGGATTGCTCATTTCAAAGAACACATAGCATTTCTAAATAAATGCCAAAAGGTTACAAAATCAACATAATCACTTATGCAATCACGAGATTTTTCAAATAATCAAATATCAAGTTGTGAACTGATTATATCAAACAATTTCGATAAATCAAATTCATAAACTAAAAATTCTTGAGTGTTTTTAAGTTGAAAAGGAATTGAAGAGTAGAACAAGAAAACACCGCAAATCTGTCAAAAAATTGTGGAAAATAAAAAATTAACCCAATCTTTTGACAGACTACTATACAGCACTATCTAAGCAAAGACAATACGTTTTGAGACTGTGAATTTGCCTGAGCAAGCATTGCTGTTCCTGCTTGTGTGAGTACCTGGTTCTTTGTAAATTCAACCATCTGTGCAGCCATATCAGTATCACGGATGCGTGATTCAGAAGCCTGCATATTTTCAGCTGAAACATCAAGACCACGAACTGCATATTCCATGCGGTTCTGGTATCCACCAAGGTCGGCGCGCTGCTTGTTAATCTTTTTAAGAGCTTCGTCGATAGTTCCGATTGCGCGGTTGGCCAAATCAGGTCCTGCCAGACTCATAACATTTTCATTACCGATTTCTCTGATACCGAGTGCTTCAGCAGTCATAGTGCCAATGAATACCTGCATACGCTGATCCATGTTTGCTCCAATGTGGAACCACATAGAACCTGTAACAACGTTTTCACCTGTAGACTGAGCAAAGCGACCTGTAAGCATGTTCATACCGTTGAACTGTGCCGAAGAAGCGATGCGATCTACTTCTGCAACTAACTGAGATACTTCAACCTGAATCTGCATGCGATCTTCATCGCTGTAGATACCGTTAGAAGACTGAACTGCAAGTTCGCGGATTCTCTGCATGATGTCAGTAGTTTCCTGCAAGTAACCTTCAGCTACCTGAATAAAACTGATTCCATTTTGAGCATTCTGAGAAGCCTGATTCAATCCTCTGATTTGACTGCGCATCTTTTCAGATACTGCCAATCCAGAAGCATCATCACCTGCACGATTGATTTTTTCGCCAGATGAGAGTTTTTCCATGTCTTTCTGAAGACCTAAATTTGTTACCCCAAGCTGTCTGTTGGAGTAAAGAGCTGACATGTTGTGGTTGATGACCATAGTTTTTTCCTCCGTGGAAATGTGCGACCAAAATCCTTTTTGATCGAATTTGTAAAAGGAAACTTCTGTATTACAAGGCTACATCCATTTCCTTTTACATTGACTCCTTTGCCCGATATCTTCTACGAAGTTGTCTCGTGCATAATTCGTCCCCACAATCATCGGCACCAAATATATAAACCTTTAGCAAAAAATCAAAAAATATTTTAAAGCCATAATTGGATTTTTATATTTTTTTATGGGCGGCTTTTTGCTCCATTGCATTGTGCAAAAATCGGGCTTTGCGTGGTTCCGCTAACGCTCCATCGTCCTCGTCGCTTGCGCTCCTGCGGTCGACGGCTTCGCCGCCCCTCCAATCCCTGCCGCTGTAGCTCGCAGGCAGGATGCGAGGCTACCAAGTAGACCCTTTCGCTGTGCACAAGGATGTGCGACTTACAATTTTATCGGTTTTATCACGAAATCGAATTTAGAATAGTTGCAATCTGCCTTAGAGCTTTTCCTCTGTGCGAAATTTTATTTTTTTCATCTGCAGAAAGCTCTGCAACAGTTTTTTTGTATTCTGGAAGGTACACTATAGGATCGTATCCAAAACCACCGCTTCCAGCCTGTTCATTTATATCTTTTATCAATTTGCCTTCAAAAGTTTCTTGTGCAATAAAAAATTTTTGTGGATTAAATAAAAGCACCATCGAACAAACATAAAAGCAATTTCGATTTTCGCTTTCCGTGTCATTGAGTTGTTGTATAAGATAATTATTTTGCTCTTCTTGAGTTATCTTGTGTCCATCAGGATAGCCTTTCATATATAAAGGACCAGCATACCTTGCAGAATAGATTCCTGGAGCATTGTTCAAAGCCTCAACGCATATCCCAGAATCATCTGCAATAACTGTTTCATGCACTAAATCCCAAAGTGAACGAGCCTTTATCAGAGAATTTTCATAAAAAGATTCTCCTGTTTCAACCGGGTCAAAATCAATTCCCAAATCTTTCGGAATCAATACTTCATAATCTTTAAGAATTTCCTGAACTTCTTTTTGTTTGTGTCTGTTTCCTGAAGCTAAAAATAATCTCATGTTTTTAATATAGCTCAAAAAAAAATCACTTACAATTAAGGTTTATGGGCATTCTATAAACGAAAAAATATCCTTTCGCTTTTTTTGATGATTTAGATAATAGCTTACTTGCCTGAATTTTATTCCAGAAGTAAATGAAATTTCTTTTGTGGTGGGGCAGGAGAAAAATCTGTGTTCAAGCTCTTCGTTTATTTTTTCCCAGCTTTGAGTTTGAGCTTTATACTTTTTTAAAAGTAGAGAATAAGAAGCTGTGTTTTTTTCTAAGCGATTTAATTGATATAAAAATTTTTTGCGAAAGAAAAACGCTTGGTTTCTGCGTTGAATCATTGTTTTTCTTCGTTCTAATTTTCCTTCTGTTTTTGCACGCAGCTGATTTATTTCACTTTTAAAATCTGAAACTTCAATATCAAGAAAATTCGCAACTTTCGATATTATTTCATCATCTATTTCGTTGCAGGCTTTGCAGGCGCAGATGTGAATCAAATCTTTTAAAATCTGTTTTTTCTTTGGCGAAAGTTTTATTTTTTCTCCGCAAATTTTCTTTTCATCTTCTATTGGTTCTATAACTTGCTCAGAAAGCCTTTGCTCGTAATCGAGAATGTTGTTTTCGTTAAGGCAATTTTCGCCAGCGATTTTTTTTAATTCTTTTCTAATCCATGATGCAAATGCTCTTTTAATGCAGGCTCGCAAAAAGAAATCAAAAGGAACAGAGCCTTCTTTGTATTTTTCAATAAAAATAGAAAATTTAGACGAAATTGAAATCAAAAATTCGCTTTTTTGATCTTCATCTAAAGACGAAAGACAATAGTTTTCTGGATTTTTATATAGTTCACACCATAAAAAATCTTTTGCTTCTAAGATAGAAATTTTGCCTTCGTTTACAAGTTTTGGTAAGTCTTTTACACAGATAGATTTGTCCATTGCTATATCTCCTTTTGTCTCTGATTTAGCAATTTCTGTGCCAATGCAAAAATTATGTTTTTTTTGATATTTTTTTTGTTTTAAAAGTCTGAACTTGCAAAAGCAGGCAAAAATCAAACAATTTTTTTTTAAATTGCTGCAAAATATTTTTTATTTGTGAAAAAATAAGACTTTTCCTAAAAAAATCTTGCAGTCTAAATTTAGAAAATTGATTTTTCTTTCAAAAACTTTCAAAAATCTTGCAAAATCCAACAAAAAATAAAAAAAACTGCCAGTTTTGTGGCAGTTTCTAAAAGATAAAAATAAAATTCGATAAAACTTATTCTCAAAAAAAATCAAAATATTTGTAGTCTATAATTTCACTCAAAAAAAATAGTCTAAATTATAAAACCTTTGCGAATTCTTTTTTGATTTCTGGAATCAGGTTTTCAAGCCGACCTTGCACGCTCAATCCCGAAGCGTTTTTGTGTCCGCCTCCACCAAATTTTGCTGCAATCGCACTTACGTCGCAGTCTTTTTTTGAGCGAAGCCCTGCTGTACAGGTAAACTCCGTATCCTGCCGTAAAAATACAACCACTTCAACTCCAGTCGTAGAAAGTAAGATTGAATAAAGGCTGTCGCTATCGCGTCCTTCCTGTCCAAATTTTTTCGTGTCTTCTAAGGTTTCCCAGGTTATAACGAGTTTATCATTGCACGCCCTCTCTGCTCTCGTAAGCAAAACTCCCAAAAGCTTTCGTGTTGAATAAGGTCTTCCGCCTGTAATTTTGTCGTAGATTTCTCTGGGATTTACACCTGCTTTTACAAGCCTTGCAGTTTGCAAAAATACCAGCTGTGAATCGTTTCCCAAAAATTTAAAATATCCAGTGTCTGTGCTTTGCCCTAAAAATATATAGGTCGCTGTTTTTTTGTCCAAATCGCCTATAAATTTTTCATAGAGTTGCTGCAAAAGACAGCAAGTTGCTGGAGCCGTTGAATCTATTATGCAATTTTCTTTTACATCCGCAGTAAGATGGTGATCTATTGTAAAGGTGTCTAAATTTGAAAGGTCTCCGTCAATTTCGCCAAGCCTGTGCATTTCTGAACAGTCGAGTATGATAAGTCCTGTTTTTTTTCTTTCCGGTTCGCTTAAAAATTGCGGTGTCGAGGTGAAAAAAGACTCTGTTTCTGCAATTTCATTTCTTTTAAAAGGTCCTGCATTTATAAGTTGATATTCAAGGTTCATCTTACTTAAAATTTCGCCCATCACAAGACAACTGTAAACGCAGTCTCCGTCAGGTTCCTTATGACCTGCAATAAAGAAAAACTCGTGTTTATCTAAAAACGCCTTAAAGGCGTCAAATTGTGCTTCGCTTATTATATTCATAAGAATTCCTTAAAATTTATTTGGGTACAAAAAAGAGCCATCACAAAGACGGCTCTCATCCTATTTTTTATAAAAATAATATCTTTAGTATATTATGTCAAACGTATCCTTACTTACGTCCACTTGAGCATTGCTGTCTGCAACCCCCCAAGCAGAATTTGCACGGCTTTCTGGCATAGTAAGTATCACCTGATCGAATTGACCCCCACGGTATAGAACTGTCATATAAGGATCCATTCCTTTTGGAAGTTTTCTAAATGCAAGTTTATGCGGGGATTCTTTATACCATCTTTTTGGGATTGCAATATTTCCTACTTCCCTATGCCCCTTTGCATACATAACGATGTAAGCATCTTTTTGATCTAAAACTTTGTAAACTACAACGTTTTTGTAACTTAAATTTGATTCTTGATACGGATACTTGTACTGTTTTTCTGCAACTTCTGCTTTTTCCTGTGCAAAAACCGTAAAGGAAAGCCCAGCGAAAAGAGCTACAGAAATAAGTGCAACGATAATCGTTTTTTTCATTTTAAGCATCTCCTGTTGCGACTATATAAGCGCTAGCATTATTGCTTTTATCGTATGTTTTCTGTTTTCGGCTTCGTCCCAAACCTTGCTTTGTGGACCTTCAAAAACGTCTTCGGTAACTTCTTGCCCAATTACTGCTGGAAGACAATGCATAAAAATCGTCGTGCTTTTTCCTGTTGCAGCCATAAGAGCTTTGTTTACCTGATACGGTTTAAGCAATCGGGTTCTTTCGTCTTTGAGTGCTTCTTCACCCATAGAAACCCAAACATCAGTATAAAGGCAATCAGCACCTTTTACAACCGAAATATCATCTGAAATTTCAATTTTTGCTCCGCTTTGTTTTGCTATCGGTTCGCAGATATTTTGAATATCCTTAGGTGGCAAGAGTTCTTTTGGTGCATAGATTGCAAAATCGATTCCGAGTTTTGCGGAAATTATCATCATAGAACGGGCAACATTGTTTCTTCCATCGCCACAGAATACCCATTTTAAACCTTTTAATTTTCCAAAATTTTCTTTTAACGTCATAACATCTGCAAGAGCTTGTGTTGGATGAAATTCATCGGTAAGTCCATTTATAACAGGAATATTTGAATATTGTGCTAACTCTTGTACGTGTTCCTGTTTAAAACCTCTAAATTCAATCGCGCTGAACATTCTTCCTAAAACTCTGGCGGTATCTTTTACGCTTTCTTTGCCACCGAGTTGAATGTCCTGTGTTGACATAAAAACAGGATGTCCGCCTTCCTCTCCAAATGCGGTCTCAAATGAAGAGCGAGTTCTTGTCGAGCGTTTTTCAAAAATTAAGGCTATGGTCTTTCCTAAAAATCTTTGATGAATTTCGCCTTTATGCGCTTGTTTTTTTACGAGAAAAGAGTAGTCGAGGAATTGTAAAATTTCTTCTGGCGTATAATCTAGCCAACTTAAAAGTGAGCGACCTTTAAAATTCGATTTGAATTTTTCTGCTTTAATCATATCTTCCTCCAAATGAAAAAGAAAAATAAAGTTTTTAATCAGCCATCTGCACAAAAGCAAAAAAGAGCCAATTAAAAAAGGCTAGCCAAATTGACTAGCCTTAATCTTTAGGGGCAATAGGACTTGAACCTATGACATACGGAATATGAGTCCGGTGTTCTACCAGCTGGACTATGCCCCCATGAGATTTTTCAATGATAGCAGAATGTAAAAATCAAGTCAATCTTCGTTTTAGAAAAAATTAAAATTTTACCTTAGATTTGCGCCTAAAATCATCGTTTTTGCGAAATAAACCAAATCTTCGCTTTCTTTTTCAGAATATGGCGGAAGAGAATTGTATAAAGGCTCTAAGCAGTTATCATTTATAAAACGTGCAAACTGCCAACTTGCATCTTTTGGAAGTATTGAAGCGATATTTTTTATATCTTGTTTTTTTATAAGTGTAGGAACTAAAACCGTCCTGAATTCCCTTTTTTCTGGTGGAAGGTTTGAAAGGATTTTTACGGATTTTATAAGTTTTTCTTCAATCTCGTTTTTTTCATCTTGAATATGGGGCAATAAAAATTTTGCATAATTTTGAGGGCTGGTCTTTATATCCATCGCTATAAAGTCCGGCTCTGTTTGTTCGTCTTTTAAAAGCTGCTCAAGTTTTTCTGGGAAGGTTCCGTTTGTATCGAGTTTTACCTTATATCCTAAGTTTTTTGCAAAGGCGATTATGTAAGGAGTATTTTTGTTTAATAACGCTTCGCCGCCAGAAATAACAAGTGCGTCGAGAACATTTTTGCGTTTTTCTAAATGAGATTTTAACTCTTCGATTGTTACAAAGTCTTCTTCATCTTCGCCTTTTACCAAGGAAAGATTATAGCAATAAGGACAGCGCAGATTGCAGTTTTTAAAAAAAATTGTGGCGCAAACCTTGCCAGGAAAGTCTACTAAAGACGTTCTAACAAGTGCGCCAATTTTTTCGCTCATCGTTTTATCTATGCAACTACGGCAATAGGAGCGATTACAGATTTTATTTCTTCTACGCTGTGTCCTCTGCCAATTTCGTTACCTAGGTTGTCGTAAAATATTGCCGTTGGAGCAGAAAATACTCCTTTTTGAGCGGCTTGCTTTAGACCTTGAGCAGTATCGACATCGATTACAGTTCCGCCAAATTCAAGATTTTTTATATATTCTTTTACTGGAGGACAATTAGGGCAGGTTTTTCTCATAAAAAACTCATAATGAATGCCAGAGTCTATTTTTTCTTCGTTTTGAGCAGTTCTTGCATCATTTTTTGATGATTCTGCGTGGCCTGCGATAGATTTTTCTGCGTTGAATACTTTTCTATTTGTAAACTCGTCGTGCTTTCCTTTGTTCCAGTTTCTTATTGCACGGTAATATCCCACAATTCTAGCGTAAACTTCTGTTTGTGTTCCGTGAACATCTTCAAGTTGTTTTTCTAGTTCGGCAATTTGAGCTTCAATCTCTTCCAGAGTCATTTTTGATTCTGCCATTTTCATCTCCCACTTTGTTTTTTTTATTTTAAAGCATCTCTTTGTGCTTTTAACTTTGAAAGTTTTTCTCTCAATTCTTTTTCTTTTTCCATTTTGCACCTTGGACATTCAAAATGCTCGCCTGCTATATAGCCGTGGATTGGGCAGATTGAATAAGTAGGGCTTATAGTGAAGTAAGGAATCCGATAATTTGTAAAGACTTTCTTTACCATATCCCTACAGGTTTTCCAATCTTTTATCTTTTCGCCCAAGAACATGTGAAATACCGTGCCGCCAGTATATTTTGTCTGAAGTTTTTCTTGATGATCGAGCGCTTCAAAAACATCTGCGGTGTAGTCTACAGGAAGTTGAGAACTGTTCGTATAGTAAGGTTCGTTTTTTCCGCTTGTTATTATAGTTGGATAGTTTGTTTTGTCGTGTCGGGCAAGCCTGTACGAAGTGCTTTCTGCGGGTGTTGCTTCCAGATTAAAAAGTTCGCCAGTTTGCTCCTGATAGTCTTGAATCCTTTTTCGCATATAATCCAAAAGATTCGATGCAAACTCATATCCTTTTGAATCTACTATGTTTACGCCTAAAAAATTTAAGCAACATTCATTCATTCCGCAAAGACCTATCGTGTTAAAGTGATTATCGAGTGTTTTTAGATAGCGCTTTGTATAAGGAAAAAGACCGTTGTTCAATAGTTTTTGAATGACTTTTCGCTTTATGCAAAGGCTTTCTTTTGCAAGATCCATAAGGTAGTCGAGACGCGCAAAAAACTCTTCTTCGGTCTTTGCAAGGAAGCCTATTTGAGGAAGATTTATCGTTACAACTCCTAGCGAACCCGTAAATTCATCTGAACCAAAAAGCCCACCACCTCTTTTTCTCAATTCTCGTTTATCAAGGCGTAAGCGGCAGCACATTGAGCGCACATCACTTGGGTCTAAATCTGAATTTATAAAATTCTGAAAGTAAGGAATTCCATAAGCACTTGTAATTTCAAACAGGAGTTTTGAGTTTTCGCTATCCCAGTTAAAATCCTTTGTTATGTTGTATGTCGGTATAGGATATGCAAAACCTCGTCCTACCGCATCGCCTTCAAGCAAAAGCTCCAGAAAAGCTTTGTTTATCATATCCATTTCTTTCTGGCAGTCGCCGTAGGTAAAATTCTGTTCTTCGCCGCCGACTATTGCAGGTTTATCTTTTAAATCTTGTGGGCAAGCCCAGTCGAGAGTGATGTTTGTGAATGGCGCTTGAGAGCCCCATCTGCTTGGAGTATTTACGCCGTAAATATAGCTTTGAATGCACTGTCGAACTGCTTTGTAGTCGAGATTATCTGCTTTTACAAAGGGTGCGAGGTAGGTGTCGAACGAAGAAAAGGCTTGTGCTCCTGCCCATTCGTTTTGCATTATGCCCAAAAAGTTTACGATTTGATTTACCAAAGTTGAAAGGTGCTTTGCAGGTTTTGAAGTTATCTTATCTGGAACTCCGCCTAAGCCTTCTTTTATCAGCTGCCTTAAAGACCAGCCTGCACAATATCCGGAAAACATCGAAAGGTCGTGTATATGAAAAGCACAGGTTTTATGAGCATCTGTTATTTCTGGAGTATAGATGTTTTTTAGCCAGTAATTTGCTGTTACCGTTCCAGAGTTATGAAGGATAAGTCCCCCAAGAGAAAAGTTAACATTTGCGTTTTCCTTTACTCGCCAGTCTGACTGTGCAAGATAGCCGTCCATCGTCGCATTTATATCGAGCATCAACGATTTTGAATCCCTGATTGCTTCGTGTTTTGCTCTGTAAAGTATGTAGGCTTTTGCAACTTCCACTTCTTTTGCTTCAATAAGGGAATTTTCAACTATGTCTTGAATTTCTTCGATAGCAGGAATTGAATGCGCACGCCGACCAGCCAGCAGAATGCGCAGGTTTTCTTCAACTTTGTCGGTAAGAAGTTTTGCTTTTTCTTCGTTTGGAATTTTATTTACAGCCATCATGGCTTTGTTTATTGCAAGTTCAATTTTTGTGCGATCGTATTTTTCGATAGAACCGTTGCGTTTTACAACTTGACGCAAAAATCCTTTTGTCTCTTGTGCGTTATTAGAGGCAAGAAAATTTCTCCATTGTGGAAAAATCGACAAATCGTCACTAGAATTTTCTGAATTTTCAAAGTCGCTCAATCTTATAATCCCTCCGAGATTTTGTTATCGTTTTTTTCCTGCTTTGAATTTTTATCTGTTTTTGATTTTGACGTTTTGTTCTTTTTATCGAGACTGTTGACTTCTGTTATAAATTCGTCGAGATTTTCAAAATGCTTATAAACCGAAGCAAATCTGATATATGCAACTTTATCGACTTCGTATAGACGCTGGAGGACGAGTTCGCCAAGTTCTGTCGTAGAAATTTCTCTATTGGCCTTGCCTGACAAAACCGCCTTGTCTTCAATCTCGTTTACGATATTTTCTATCATATTTGTTGCGACAGGTCGTTTCTCAAGTGCGCGCTCTATTCCTTTTTCAAGTTTTGTTCTGTCAAAAGGCTGCCTTCTTCCATCTCGTTTTACAACCATGAACGGCTTTTCTTCGATTCTTTCATAACTTGTAAATCGGTAGCCGCAACTTACGCATTCACGGCGACGGCGAATTGACTCTCCGTTTGCCATTGTGCGCGATTCTATAACTTTGTCGTCTAGGCTTCCGCAGTATGGACAGCGCATAAATTAAATTTATCCCCTCAAAATAGCGTTTTTAGATAACATTCTAATCATAAAACACTAAATCTATGATTGCAATAGAATTCGCTCAAAAAAGAATTTAAGTTTTTTTAAGGAATCTTTTAGTATCACATAGGCGATAAAAATCATAAGGGTATAAGGAAGCCAGTCGCCAAGCAGGCAGGCAAGGGTTAATTTTCTTTCGTAAATTGGAATTTTTGCCGATAAAACTTCTTCTTCAAAAAGCGGAATCGAATCGATTATTTTTCCAGTAGGATTTAATACGACAGTAAAACCGGAATTTGTGCATCGTGCAAAGGTTGTTCTAAATTCAATCGCTCTATATGCGGAAACTGCAAAATGCTGATATTCTGCGGACTGCGTTTTTGACCAGGAATCGTTTGTTATGTTCATAAAAAGTTCTGTTCCTGCCAAAAAAAGCCCTCTAAAGACGTGCGAATATGCGTCATCAAAACAAATTGGAGTTGAAACTATGACAGAGCTTTGTTTTTTTTGCGATTGCTGATTTTTTCTTTCCACAAGCGAAATCAATTCTGTTCCTGAAAAATCTTCCTCTTGAGATTTTACTGGAATTTCAAAAACTGTATTTTTATTCCCTTGTGTCCAGCCGTAAGAAAAACCTGCTATTTTTTTTATGAACTTTCTTACGCTTTCGTATTCTACAAAAGGAATCGATTCTGCAAACGGTACAAGGTGAAGTTTTGAATAAGCACCTGCAAAATCTCCGTCTTTTGTCAGGAGAATCGCTGCATTTGAATATTTGTGCAAGTCTCTGTCTATCGTTAAAGCTCCGCCGATTATAAACGGCAGATTTTTTTCCTTTATAAAAGCTAAAAGAGGTTTATCTTCTGGAAATTTTTGATAGTAAATTTTTGAATAAGGCCAGTATTTGTTTAAAACTCCTTCGCTCCATACAACGAGGTCTGCTTTTTCGCCTTGATTTTCAAAAATTTCAATTCCTTTTTCTGTAAGATTTTGTGAAACTTCTATCGCTTCAAGTTCATTTGAGCGATATGTGTCCATGTTCTGCTGAACCATAATCGTGTTTATCATTTTTAAAGGTTTTCTTTCTTTTGTGTATTGAAAAACTCCATAGCTAAAACTTAGCAAAAAAAGTGAAAAAATCGCAAAAAAAGAAAGTTTTAAATTTGCACGGTCTTTTTTAAAAGTGAAATTTCTAAATCTCGTCGCATAGATTATTACGCCTTGTGCGACAAAAGCACTAAAATATGCAAACAAAAATGAAACTCCATATTGGCTTGTTATGTCGGCAATTTGCATCATAATAGGCCAGTTGAACGCTGTCATAGAAAGAGTTCCCCAGGGATATGCCAAAAATCCTGTTGATTTGCACCATTCATAAATCACATAAAGTGCTGCAAAATAAAATATCTTAAGACTGCTGGAAAAATTTTCGCGATTTTTTTGATTTGAATACGGAAAGTATAAAAATAGACCTACGAATGCTTCAATAAAGGCTGTTCCAACAAGGCTTGCACCCAAAGTAAAAGCTGCCAGTCCCTGAAAATTTTTTAGCCAGAAACTCGAGACAAGATGTGTAAAACCTCCGTGCAAAAAGCAAAGCCAAAATGCTCCTTTGTAACTTTTTGAACGGGATATTGCTATGTACAGAGGAACCAGTGAAAAAAGTGCTAATACTGGGCAACCGAGTTTGTAAAGCTCATTTGGAATGGAAAGCGAAAGGAGTGTGGCAGAAAAAAGAGAACAAAAAACTTGTAAAAAACAAAACATTATAATATCATTTTATAAACAATAATTGCAAATGGCAATAATTAAAAATAAATATTCGGTGGGAAAAGTATGGATCAAGCGCTGCTTGCACAAGAGGAACACATTGCAGAGTACAAAAAAAGACCTTCGGTAACGGCAGTTGCAAATGGGCGATTTCATCTTATAGGCGAACACAGCTGGTTTGCAAAGGATAAAACTCTTTCTATGGCTGTAGACCTTCCTGTTTATGTGTGCGTTTCTGCTAGGCAAGACGCATCTCTTCGTTTTTATTTTAGTCAGCTTGAAGATCGAAAAAAATCAACCTTACCTTCGATAAAATTCAGAAAAGAAGACAAATGGGCAAATGCAATAAAGGCAATCGTATACGGATTTACATCTGGCGGTTTTGAACTAAATGGAATGGATTTTACAATTTATTCTGAAGTTTTGCCTTCTGCTGGCTGTGGAATAACAACTGCTATAAAAATCGCCTGTGCTTATGCTATAAGAAAACTTTTTAATCTACCGTGCTCAGATGCACAGCTTTTGCAGGTTGTAGAGCGGGGAAACAAGCTATTTTTAAACATCGAAAATTATATTGCAGATAATTTTGCAGCGATTTACTCAAAAGAAGGAAATGTCGTTTTAACAGATTATGGCAAATATTCGTGCGATTTAATTCCGTTTGATTTTGAAGATAAGGTTATACTTTTAACAGACGCAAAAGTTCCCAGGGTTGAAATGTGGAATGAAGAATCTATTCAGCAGCCAGAAAATGTTCTTTTGCTTGGAGAACTAAAAGAAAGAAAAACTAACGCGTATGGAGGTTGGATTTACGAGGATAATCCAACTGAAATAAACGAAGTTTTGTCGGTTGTAAAAGAAGATATGAGGCGAAGATTGACTTGCATAATGAAAGAGCATAATTTTGTCATGGAAGCACAAAAATCGCTAAATGCAAAAGAATTTGGTGGTTTTGCCAGAGCTGTAAACCACAGCCATAAAAGCATGCGGGACGGCTATGAACTTTCCTGTCCAGAAATAGACTGGATTTTAAAAAGATTGCAGGAAATAAATCCGAATATCGAAGATTCTAGAAATCCAGTTTCTTGCGGCCGCATAACAGGCAAGGGCTTTGGTCGCATGACTTATACGATAATGAATCGCTGCGATGAAGAAAATTTTAGAAATACTTTGGTAGAATACGAAAAGATTTTTGGTTTCAAACCTTCATGCTATGAAGTAAAACCGTCTGGTGGAGTAAAAATTCTTGGTTAGCAAAAAAAAACTTAACTTGCTCTTAACAAATGATGATGGAATAGATTCTTTGGGAATAAAAATTCTTCAAGAAAAGCTACAAGACATTGCAAATATTTATGTTTTGGCTCCTGCCTCAAATCGTTCTGCTGTCTCGTCGCACATAATAATGGACAGTCCTTTAACCTTTGTAAGAAAAGGTGAAAATTCTTTTTCATGTTCTGGCTATCCTGCTGACTGTGTTATTTCTGCCATGCGTTCGAGCATTTTTGACAACGTAAAATTTGATGCGGTGATTTCTGGAATAAATAAAGGTTCAAATATGGGAACAGATTGCATATATTCCGGTACTGTTGCTGCTGCAAGACAGGCTGTTTTGTATGGAATTCCAGGAATCGCTTTAAGCTTAAAAAGTCCAAAAGGCGAGTATTGCCATGAAGGCTACGATTTTGATGCACTTGCAAACTTTGTAAAGGATAATATTTTTTTGTTAATATCGTTATACAGACCAGATTGCGTAATCAGCATAAATGCGCTCTCTCAAACATCCTATAAAGGTGCAAAATTTACATCCTTGTGCATAAGAGACTATAAGGATAAAATCGAGTTAGCAAAAATTTCTGAAGATTCTTTTGAAAGTTGTTTTAGAAGCGGAACTTTAAATACTACTGGCAAAGAAGAAAACGAATACGAGGCTGTTTGCCATGGGTATATTGCAATAACAAGGTTTCACGCAGAGCCTGTAGATTTTGTAGATTATAAGAGCCAAAATGTAAGTTTTGTTTTTTAAAACATTTTTGTGCGAGGTGGGTAGGTGAGCAATAAAGAAAAAACTTCGATTCTTTCGGAAGGTATAGAACTCTATAACAAAGGCGATTACACTTCCGCCCTTACTTTTTTTATCTCGCTCCCAGAAAATTCTAATTGCGACAACATCGAACTCGCCTACTACATTGGGCTTTGCTATGCAAGGCTTGAACGCTATGACGACGCTCTTTTGTATTTGGAGCAGGTTGTTACCGCAGAAAAAGAAAGTCCTCGAGTTTTTCAATGCCGGTATCTTCTTGCAGTTATCTATGCTATGACTGGCAAAAAGCGGCTTGCGGATTTTGAATTGAACAAATTGCTGGAAACAGGCTATCGTCCTGCTAGCGTTTATTCTTCTCTTGCATATATAGCTTGGCAGCAAAAAGAAATTGAAAAATGCATTGAATATTATAAAAAAGCTTTGGACTATGAGCCGGAAAATGTTACCGCTCTAAACGGAATGGGATATGTGCTTGCTTGCGAGGAAAAAGATTTGACCAAAGCACTTTCGTATTGTAAAAAGGCTTTGGACAGACAACCGAACTCTGCAGCTTGTTTGGATTCGGCAGGTTGGATTTATTTTAAACTTGGATTAAAAGAAGATGCACAAAAATATCTGCTTCAGGCTTATTCATTAAAACCTCAAAATGAAGAAATTCTCGAACATCTAAAAATCGCACAGGTGGAAATAAAATAAGATGAAAAAAGACAGATTCTTTAAGTTTTTTGTTTTCGTTGTAATTTTTTTTAATTTAAATTCGATTTTTTCACAAAATTTTGCTTTTACCAGTCAAGAATCAATGGCTTTGAGTGCAACTGGAGCGCGTTCTGCAAATGCAGGTTTTGCCGAAGAAGAATTTAGAATGGGAGTTCAGTCCTATTATCGTGGCAGTTATAACGATGCAATCCTTCAGTTTGAAAAGGCTTTATCGTATCTTCCTTCCGAAAACATAATAATAGATTGGCTTGGAAAAGCGTATTACCGAGCAGGGCTTGAAGGAACCGCCCTCGCACAGTGGAAACTTGCAAGCGACAACGGCTATGGCGGACTTTTGCTCCAAAACAAGATAGAAATTGTTCGGGAAAGACGAATAAATGACAATTCGGATGAAAATACTTTTAAATACACAGAAAGTGGCACATATAAGGGAAACTCATCCGACGGAAAAAATCTGATATTCAGCCAGCCTGTTTCTCTTCTGCCAAATCCTGACGGAAGTGTTTGGCTTGTTGCTTACGGTTCTAATGAACTACTGCGGATGGATATAAACGGTTTTGTCTATGAAAGGAGCAATGGTTCTCTTACTGGTTTTGACAGACCAATGGATATAATTCGCCTTAATGATGGGAACCTTTTGGTTAGCGAATTTGCAGGAGACAGACTTAGCCTTTTTAATTCAAAAGGAAGATTTTTAAAATCATTCGGGAAAAAAGGCGCAGGCGTTGGAAATATCATAGGCCCGCAGTATTTGGCAACAGACGATTCTGGTAACATATACGTTTCTGACTTTGGAAATTCCAGGATAAACGTTTTTGACAAAGAAGGGACGGGGCTTTTTTTCTTTGGCTCTTCAAGGCTAAAAGCGCCTACAGGAATTGCGATTGTTGATTCGACGGTTTTTGTTGCCGATTGCGTAACAGGGGCAATATACAAGTTTGACACTTCTGGAAACTATCTTGGACTTTTATGCAGGGAAAAGACTTTTGTTCATCCTGAAGCGATAAAAAAATGGGGAAATTTTCTTGTAATCTGCGACAAAAATAAGATTTATTCGATAGATGTTTCGACTGGTAGCATTTTTGAAAACGCAAATACTGGCAATGCGCCTTCAAAATTGACCTGCTGTGTTCCAGATGTCAACGGAAATCTTTTGGCAAGTGACTACCTCACAAACGAAATTTATGTTATGGCAAAAATGTCTGAACTTGTTGGCGGACTTTTTGTTCAGATAGAAAGAGTGAATTCTCAGAAATTCCCAGAAGTTACGCTCGAAGTAAAGGTTGAAAACAGGCACAGGCAGGGGCTTGTAGGCTTAAAAGAGCAAAATTTTGTCGTTACAGAAAAAAAAGGTGCTGTACAAAATTATCGTTTTTTGGGTGCCGCTTACGCAAACGACTTTGCTGACATCACTTTTATTATAGACAGAAGTTTAGAAACTGAAAATTATTCACAAGCGATAGAAACTGCAGTTAGAGAAATCGCTTCTGCTATGAAAAACAAAGGAACTGTAAGGCTTGTAAGTGCTGGTCGAGTTCCAGTTCAGGAATACGAAGGCGCGCCTTCTGGACTTGAAAAATTCAGTTTAAAATCTGTAAAAAATCCGCTCACCGCAAATTATTCGATTGACGGTGCAATCAGGCTTGCAGCAAATTCCTTGATAAATGCTCAGCCAAAACGCGCGATAATTTTAATTGGAACTGGAAATGTAGGAGCTAACTCTTTTGAGCGTTACAATCTTACGGATTTAACTTCATATTTAAACAACAATTCGATTAGTTTTTCCACTGTTTCTGTTTCTAATTTCGCGACTTCAAAAGAAATTTCGTATATCTGTGAACATACAGAAGGAAAGTCTTATTATGTGTACCAAAGCAGAGGGCTTTCATCCGTAATTGAAGACATAATCAATATTCCAAATGGAATCTATATGCTTTCTTATACATCTTCACAAAGCAAAGCCTTTGGAGAAAAATATCTTCCTGTAGAAGTGGAAACTTATCTTATGAATCGCTCTGGCAGAGACGACAGCGGATATTTTGCTCCGTTGGAATAAGTGAGAGAAAAAATTAAAATTTAATCGTCGCCCCAATTCCGCCAGTCGCACTTATCGTAATGATTTTATCGATTGTGTTTGCATAAGAAAAACCGAGATTTGTATTTAATTCTGTGTATTGATTTATCCTTATGTCTAAAAGATGACTGTAACTAAAATCGTACTTTTTTGTGATGCTTTGGTTTGTTGATGACGACGAGCGCGTGTGCGAAAAATTAAAGCTGTCTGTTCGCGAAAGATTTTTGCTGTCTTTTACATAATTTTTTGAAAAATACTGGATTGCACTTTCTAAAAACGAATTTTTCCCCAATCGCTTATAGACAAAGGTCGTTTTTGCAGCAAGGTTATCTTTATCTTCAAAAGAAAATTCAAATCCCGCTTTTAAAGTTTCATTCTGTCGTATGTAAAAACTGTCCTGTTGATATAACGACAGCAGGAATGAACAGGCGTTTGGATTATTTTTAGGAATTTTCATCGTAACGGTAAGAGAAGTCGTGTATTCATCCTGCTCAAAAAAATTGAAAAATCTTAAAGCACTTTTTTTACCAAAGACATTTAAAGCATAAAATGAAAAAATCCCTTTGAGTTTGTATAAGTCTGCAACCGATGAAGATGTTTTAAGATTTCGCTCAAAAGCTAAAACTGCGTTTGTTGGAATCAAAAAATCCGTAAAAGTTCCCAAAAATCTTCGTTTCCATTGCAACGAATAAAGACTTTCGTAATACAAAGATTGCACAGATTTTTTTTCGTCTAAAGAATTTTCTAAAACGCTTTTGCTTAAATCGTCGCTTACAAGATCGTATATTGGAATTGTAGAAAAATACCATTGCCGCTCTTTTAAAGTTGAATACAGATTGTTCAAATCGCTTTGATAATTTCCGCCTGTGCTTGTTTTTGAAACTCCTCCAGAAGTTTTTGTCCAAGAGAAATTAAAAGATTGAGATTTAAAAGAAAATGGAAAAGAAAAACTCTGGCTTATTGAATCGGAATAAATCGTTATGTTTGAGTTTTTATACGAATTTTTAGATTCAAAAAGATATTTAGGTTTAAAAGCCGAATTAAAAAAGTTCAATTCTACGCTCGCTTTTCCTGCAACATTTCTTTTTGAAGCATCTTTGTCGCCTGTATCGAAGGCAAGTTGAGTTGCTTTCTTCCAACTTTGAAAATAATTGGTATCTTTAAAATATTCGCTTGAATTTTTAGAAGAATTTGATGAAGTTTGTTCCACACCAAAATCCGCTCCAAATTTTAGATTGGAAGTTGTAAAAGAAAATACAGAAGCCGCTTGTTGTTTTACATTCCAGGAATCTAAAAATGAATTTGTAGAAAAATTGATTTTCAAAGGCAGTCTAAAATTTGAAAAATCTGCTGAAAGGAGATCCGTTTTTTTTAGACTTTTTTGCTCGCTTTCAAAATAAAAACTTTCTTCGCCACTTAAAAATGAAAATATCTTGTTTTCTGTTTTTATGCTGTGGTTTGCGGAACTTAAAGGAACATTTGACTGGCTTGAGTGAATCGCTTCCCCTTGAAATTTTAGTTTTAAAATTGTAAATGAAGAAAGCGCTTTTCCTGAAAAAGACATCTTTGAAAAAGCCGAATCTTTTTTTATGGAAGCGTTTGTTTGCCCTTCCGCTTGAAAATCCACATCGCGTAAAATAGCAAAGTCGTTTTTTGTAATTACAGCACCATCTTTTTTCCATGCAAATTTTGCTTTATCCTGCACTGTAAAATAAGGCTTGCTTTGTGAAAAATAAACTTTATCCAACTCCAATTCTATCGTGGATTTTAGATCTGTCGAAAAATCTATATTTAGTCTTGTGGCAATCGTTTCTAAATCGATTTTTGGATTATTTGTTGTTGATTTTCCTTTGATTTTTGCCTTTTTATTTATCAAATCTATCGTTAAATCACAATAATCGTTTGTATCGTTGAGATATTTTAAGTCATCTCCTTCCAAGGTTAAACTTATTGCGTTTGTAAAACTTCCACTTTCGTTTGGCCTGTCGAATTTTATCTCGATTTTTGAGTTTTCAAAATTTGGCGAAGGTGGTGAAGAGGATTTTGCATAAAATTTCAGCCTAAAAGTAAGAAGTCCATAATTTGAAAAATCAATTTCATCAAGATATCGGTTTAAAGAAAAATTTTTAGGCTCTGTACTTGAGGAATCTGGTATGAATTCAAATGATTTTGCATAGTTTTTATTTGAGAGCATTTTTGTAAAACTATAAACCCGCGAATTTTCAGAACTTGTCACAGAAAACCCTACGCCTTCAACTTTGTAAGGACCTGCAAGTATTGTGCCTTCGATTGTTTTCTTTGAGGTTACTATTATGCGAGCGTCGTGCTTTGTCGCTAAAAGTGCCCTGTCTTTTTCTTCTAAAAAAATTGTAATTTCCTGCCAGTCGGTTTCGCTTTTATTGAACCATCCTTTTACATCATCTTCTAATGACGGATTTACTGAAGTTGAAGTGAGGCGCCAGGTTGGAATTAAATTTTTGTCTTCGATTTGTCCTGTGTTTTGAGCATCGATTCCAAGTTGAAGATATATGTCAAAATCATCAGGAGACAAGATTTCTTTTTTTAAAGAAATCGTAAAGGCAGTTGCCTCTTGCAGCAGGTTTGAGTTTCCAGGTAAATCTAAGTTTACAGCAGCCCAATAAGGATTTTCATCTGTTGTATCGTTTTCAAAACCTGTAAAATCCCATTCAACAGGAATTGCATATCCTGAAATTTTAGAGTCTGTAAAACCTGTTTTTATTGCTTGATTACCTTCGCTTTCTTTTTTTAAGTTTATAGGATTATCGCTTGATTTTCGTGGCGTTAAACAAGGCTTGATTTCTGATGGAAGAGAGTAGGCTGCATCCTTTGTAAGATATGAAGTTTTTGTATTTTCTTCATCCATGTCGGATACCAAAAATATTCCGCTCGTGTTTACCTGCTCAAAGCCAACGCCTGCCACATTTTTTATCTTAAAATTTTTGCCTGAATATTCTATGCCGCCTGCAAGGTTTATATATCCAAGCGAGCCTTGTGCCGTTTTTGAATATTTTTCATTTTGCATTAAAGGCCATCTTGCTGCAAATGAAAGGTCTGTATTTATTTTTGAAGACAGCCTTTTGCTTATTCCGCCAGCACTGGTAACTGTTCCCGAGTTTGAAGGAGAATCTTCGTACCATTGAATTACAATTCTGTCGGAAGATGAAAAATCGCCGGAAAGTTTTACAGTTCCGCTCTTGCTGTCATATTTTGCGTTTGAATCTTGAATTCCATTTTTGTATGCTCTAACGCTTCCTTCTACCGCCCCAGTTCCAATTTCAAATCGGCTTGTAGAATTGTAGGTTCTTATAGCCAAAACCAAATCGTTTTCTTTTTTGTATCCAAGATATATGTTTGGGCAGTCTTTTGAAAAAGGAAAGCGATATTCTGGAGATAAAAAATCTTTTGAACTTTGCTTAAAAACTTCTGCATAGATGTGAGTGTTGCTAAAAAAATCCTTTAAAATCTGGCTAAAATTGTCGTCATCCAAAATTGCAGAATACTCTGTGCTGGATATTTTTGTGCTTGTGTAAATTACAGAAGCTTCGCCTGAAGAAATGATTCCTGCGTCATAGCGAGAAGCGCTTGCATAAGGAGAAAAGCGGGATTGATATTGAATATAATAGACTTCGCTCCCATCGATTGTTCCTTTTAGCGGAATTGAAAAATTTGCTAAATCATCTTTTTTAAATATCTTTTGTGTTTTTCCTAAAAATTCGCTGCCTGGAGTTTCTGCTGTCCCCCAAGAACCCAATTCCAAAAGTGCAGCCGTTTGATAAGATGAATCGTATTCAACTGCAATGCAAGGAAGTGCGGATTTTGTCTTGTATGCTTTTGCTTCTTTAGAGAGAAAAATTGAATTATTTGCAGCGCTTAAAAGATATTGGCTTGAATCCAACCGCTTGTATTTTCTTCCAAAAGAATCTGAATAACTGCCGTTTACCGATTCTACATAGATGTTTTTTATTGCCAGAACTGCGTCTCTTGAAGGAAAAACGTATTGAAAGCCTGTCATAAAATCTTCTAGCGGAATTTCGTTCGTAGAAACGCTGTTGCTTCCGTACCAGGTTTTGCTTTTTGATTCGAGGTTTTCATAGCGGAGTACAAAATCGCCAGACCAGTTTTCTTTTTCAAAATGCAACGAAAGGCCTGGTGCCAAATTATTTCCACCGCCAATACCACGCCCAAGTTCATCTATCGAATAGATTGAAGGAAATTTTATTCCGCGGTTTGCTATCCTTGCTTCTTTTATAAAATTTTCTCCGTAATATCCTAAAGCGAGAGTGTTCGTGTCAAAATTGTCTGCAAAATTTGCTTCAAAATAGTATTTTTTATCCAAAAGCAACCGCAGATTTAAATCAACTTGGTTTGAAAATATCGGTGTAGAAATCGTCTGTGCAGTTGAGTTTGAATATCCAAAAGTCGAAGTCCATGCGCTAGAAAAAAAACTCTTCCAATAGCCCATCGTTGTAAATTCTATATTTTTATCAGAAATTTTATAGTTAAAGATGGAAGGCTTGTTCCAATCGATTTGCGGTTCTAATTTTGTGGAGTCAAAAACTATCGCACCTGCACCGTCTGCTTCGCGCTCTGTTATGAGCGTGCTTTGAGAGTGCATTTTTGCTGGAAATAAAAGCGAAATCAAAGATATGCTAAAGAATAAAAAAATACTTTTTAAATCTTTGCCTTTTAAAAGTCTTGCGCGAGTTATCGTTACGCCTTTTAATTTTTTTTCTGTTTTTAGAATCGCTTCTTCAAGTTTTCGTTTTTTTTCATCTTCAAAATCAAAAAGTTCTGATTGCACAAAGTCGTTTGCATCCTTTATGTTTTGAAGCGCGACTCCCAAAAGCCTTATTCCCTTTGAAATGTCGGCTTTTTTGTAAAAGAGTTTTTTTGCTCGTTCAAAAAGGTCATCGAGACTTGAAATACAGTGTTCGGAAGTTTCTTGAATCGTAATAGTTGTAAAATCGTCATAGCGGATTTTTACACAAGCGGTAAAACTTTTTACGTTTTCTTTGTGCATTCTCCAGATAACCGTGTGGCAAAGTTCGAGAAGTGCTGTATCTATCGCAAAATTTTCTGTCAAACTCCACGAATAAGTATTTTCTGCACTTAAAGAGTGAGTTTTTGCAGGTTGATTAAAAGTTTCCTTTTCCTGCCCTCGAACAGCGTTATACAAAAAATTTCCAGTCGCTTCTCCAAATAGAACGCAAAGCAGATTTTTTGGTTTTTGATAGAGCTGTTGTGTCGTTTTTATTCCATTTTTGTTTAATTGAATTAAAGTTTTTTCACCGATTCCCCAGATTTTTTTTAAAGGAAGCGAAAGCATAAAATCTGTCTCTTTTCCCTCTTCAACTTCAAAAAATCCGTCTGGCTTTTTTATTTCTGAAGCGAGCTTTGCAAGATATTTTGTAGTTGCAAGCCCAACAGAAACTGTAAGTCCTGTTTTTTCAAAAACTTCGTTTTTTATTTTTTTCGCAGTTTGGCTTGCAGGTCCAAAAAGTTTTTCTGTTCCTGTTAAATCTATAAACGCTTCATCGATTGAAATTTGGTGAACATCTGGAGAATAACTTTTAAAAATCTCCATAACTTTTTCAGAAAATTCAAAGTATCTTTCCATCCTTGGATGGACGAATATCGCATTTGGGCAAAGTTTTACCGCAGTTACCGTTGGCATTGCAGAATGAACGCCGTATTTTCGCGCTTCGTATGAGGCTGTGGAAACTACAGAACGCCTGTCTTCTGGTTTTCCGCCAACTATTAAGGGAAGATTTTTCCACTGAGGATGGTCTATCAATTCTACGGAGGCAAAAAAAGCATCTAAATCGACATGCAGGTATTGTTTTTTCATCTTATGCTGTTTTCTAAAGGAATTTCATCGTTTTTTAAGAAATGTTTTGATACGCTTTCCCTCTTAAAAACGCCTTCCGTATCTGTTTCGTAGATTGCTACAATCGTAAAAAGTTTGTCTGTGTTTTTTTCTGTTGAAAAATCTATAGTAATTTCTTGCGGAGGATAATCTGGCATTGTAATTATCGCTGTTCTTGGATTGTCTGTTACAGAAAAATCATAAAAGCAATCCAAAATTGGATTTGGCTGCGGTGAAGTTACTGTTACGCTGTAACGCAAGGCCTGCTCTTTTGAAAAAATTGAAAGACTGTGATAAGACATCTGTGCTAGGTCTTTAAAATTTTCTTCTACAGAAAGATTTTCTGCTTTTTTATCGATAAATGAAATTTGTGCTTGAGCTTTCTTGCTTTTGTTAAAAATAAATTTCGTTGTAAGGTATGCAAAGGTAAAAACAAAAACGAGTGTTATAAAAAGCGATAGAGCAGTGTATTTTGCTAGAGTTTTAAAATCTTTTGATTTTAGTTTTGTCGTTCTAATTCTAAGAAGAACTCTAAACCACATTATCTGAAACGGAAATAGGATGAGGCAGAGCATCATATTTGTCGAAGGATTTGCATCGATTAAAAATTTAACGCTCGTAGAATTTACATTTGAAAAATAAACTAAGATATAAGGCAAAAACGGCAAAAGCATCAAAAATGCCGAAAAAATCAACGCTCGTATTCTGTAAAAATTCCTTGAAAGATAAACGATAAGGTATTCTAGGGCAAAAGTCCAAAAAAGCGTTATATCCAGAGTGCTAAATATAAACACGTTTAAAATTGCTGTTACAGTCAGCATAAATCCATACAAAAAATTGTTTGTTGGAAGTTTTAACTTTGTCTGAAACAAAAAAAGTATTGCGACAAAAACAGAAGAAAAAATTATTTTAAAAGCAAACTGGCTTACAGGATTTGCACTTCCAATCGGTTTTATTATTAAGCATAGCGCTTGAGATACATATAGCGAAATAATCGATAAAAAAAGAAAAATTGGCAGTAGAAACCAAAATCTTGAAAAAACTCGTTTTGTTTTTGTCCGTTTTTTCCCAGAAAAAGTAAAGCAAACCAAAAACAAAAGCACAGCAATGCCAAAAATTTCAAGACAGATGATATTAAATCTTTCGTCTAACCAAATAGCGTTTGCAAAAAAATTTTTAAATGTAGGAGCAAAGAAAAAATAATGAACATCGCCTTGTGTTTTTTTTGACTGGTCGTGATTTTTTATAAAAAAATCCAGCGAAGAAAAATCATCATCTTCTGCAAATGATATTTTTATGCATGGAATTGAACGTTTCAAAAAATATTCTAATTGCTCATCGCCTTCTAAAAGAGATGCTCTGTAAAGC
This sequence comes from Treponema pectinovorum, assembly GCF_900497595.1. Taxonomy (NCBI): domain Bacteria; kingdom Pseudomonadati; phylum Spirochaetota; class Spirochaetia; order Treponematales; family Treponemataceae; genus Treponema; species Treponema pectinovorum. Next base: position 420,842 of record NZ_UFQO01000001.1, on the reverse strand, counting down.
GAAAGAATTTTTTGTGAGATTATAAAATCGGTTCCTGTTTTGTAAAAAGATTCTACGATTTCTCTTGTTAATCCCAGCGGTGTGGACTTGTTTCCACCAGTCGTATAAATCTTTGCTCGCTTTATTAAATCTAAATCGTCAAAGTTTAGCAGGATAACAGCGCAATCCTTGTTTTCTTCTAGACTTTCTGCAAAATTTTTTGTTCCTTCCAGTTGCCGATTATAACCGCGTAAAATTTCATTTTGATTGTCCAAAGCCGTAAGTACAAATTGAACAGGAAAATTGAGTTTTTGGGATTCTATACTTTTAAAAAAATCGATGAATTCTTTGCTTTTGGAATAAAAATCGTTTTGTTTTACGCAAAAGATAATTTTCTTTTCGTTTTGAATTTCATTTGAATTGTCAAAAGATAAATCTAAAATCAGGTTATAAGCAAATTCGTCCGCACCTGTTATTGAAAGCTGCATTTTTTGTGGAAAGAATTGATTTTTTTTTAGCTCTGCTTCAATTTTTTTTGAAAGTTCCAATCCTTTTAAAATAGGTACAATCTTCTCGTTTGCAAATAGGCTACAAGTTATGTAATTCAATATCATAAAAGAAATTAGAAGTTTTCTCTTGAAGTGAAAAAGCATACTTTTAGAATATAATTTGTAGGTTTACAATGCAAGACCCTTTCAGTACAATAAGGACTATATTTTGGAGTTCAAAAAGTTTTAATGGCTACAGGTAAAAAATTTTCACTTAATCTTCCGCTTAAAGTGATATTGACTGAAGAAGGCGCTTCGCACTTTATAAGTCACAAAATGAAATTATTGCGATTTAAATTGGCAGACAATGTCGAAGAATACGGAGTTTCCCTAAATCCTTTTTCGCCTCAAGCATTGCAAAATATGATTTTGCTCAATTATGTTTCAAAGATAGAAATTTCTATGACCGAATTTGTATCTGTTCGTCAGGAAGTTATGGATTTGTCAAAAACTTTGGTGTATTCAATCCTTTACAAGCAGTTTGACCGACAACTTTTTGCAGATTTTATACAGACAGACGTAGTTCAAAAACACAACCGCAAAAATCCAACTCAGCTTATAGACGAAAGAATAAACATATCTGAAACACAGTTGAGACGAGTTCTTGCTTCATTGCAGCCAGTTGTTCAGCGTGCAAAAAAAGAGATTTTGGATCCTATCTGGAAATCCATAATGGATAACAAAGATTATTCTCTCGAAGAAAAAAACATATATCTCTTGATGACAGAAAAATTTTTAAATCGTCTTTCGCTGATGAACTGGTACATAATCACAAAATTTTACAAGAGCGATGGATTTTCTCAGATAACGATTGCTATAAGGCATTTGGTTCAAGTTTATATGGAAAAATCTCGCGTTGCAGAATACATTTCTATTCTTGTTATGGAACTTGCTCTAAACAGCGAAAACTCCAATATGAGAAAAGAAGCTCAACGCATGTTTGCAGGAATTGAAGATATTGATTCTCTTCTGTACGACCCAGAACAGAGGGCAAAAATTGTTGAAGAGTTAAAGCGAAATCATGAACAGGTTTTTGTTTCTTGGAAAATAGGTGGCGGTTCTTCTGCAATAGGCAAGCAGGGAAGGCTTCAAATAACGCTCTATAATAAAAATGATCAGTTTCAGGAAATAAAGGAAAGCATCGAATCGAAGGCTGCGGCAGATACCAATAAAAAATCGCTGATTGATTTTTACCGCGAATTGCCAGAAGGGCAGGAAAGTACAGACTTAGGACTTTACTATCTTTCGTATTTGGATGACGCATGCAAGAGGGTGAATGTAAAATTTGAATCAATCGTAAATCAATTCTCTTCCAGCGATTTGACAGTCATCAATTTGATTTTTAACTTTTAATTTTTTATATTCGGCTCAAGATAATTCAAAATGCAAAACGGCAGAACATATTTAGAAAAAAAAAGTAGTCTCGTTTTTTTTGTATCTTTGGCATTCAGTTTTGTTTTTTTTGCCGCGTGTTCTTCAAACGAAAACTCGGTATTTTCGATAAATCCGTCTGTGGTTTTTGAATACGAAAGTCAATCTTCAAAACCTGTCGTTTCACTCAGCGTATTTATCCAAACAGAAGGCAAAGCTCAAAGGGCATCGTCTTTAAAAATAACATCGAAGCAAAATTCTCTTTCGTGGTTTGTGGAAAATCCTGTAATTTTTGAAAGCGATGGTAATAATTGGGTTGGATACTCTGCTTTAAAAATTCCAGAAGGTTTCCAATTGGAAAACGGAATATATAATCTTGTGTACACGGACGCAGCAGGAGAAGAATATTTTGGGAATTTTATGATTTCGTACCGTAAAGATTTATTGGAAAGCGAAATTTCTTCTGTAAGAGAAAAAGCAGGAGTTAACCTTTCTGAAAATTATGCCATTTTTGACAAAGAAATGAATCTTCTCTATTACGGAACGAAAAAAAAATCTTGGAAAAGCGATGATGATATTTTTAAAGATTTTAAAGATGCTTATTTTTTGAGAAAACCACTTTCGACTGTTTCTGGTAGCCTCGTATTCTTAACTCCAGTAGAATGTATTGCAGAAGAAAAATCAAAAGGTTGATTCAGGCGAAAAATAATTATGGAAAATCAAGAAAACGATAACGAAACTTTTAAACGCACTATAAAAACTTTTGCGATACGCTGTGGTCATTTTACTTCTTCTGAAAAAAAAGATTATGAAGAGCTTTTATCGATTTATGGAATTCAATACCAAAATGAAATTCTCGATTTTGAAAAAACTTTTGGGAACAAAAATCCTGTTGTCATAGAAATTGGTTTTGGAATGGGAAAAGCGACTGCAATAATCGCAGAAAACAATCCCAACATAAATTATCTTGGAATAGAAGTTCATAAGCCTGGGATTGGAAAACTCTTGGGCGAAATAAAAAATCGTTCTTTAAAAAATATTCGCATAATAGAAAAAGACGCAATCGAAGTTTTGGAAAATATGATTCTAGAGCAAAGTGTAGATGCATTTCATATTTTCTTTCCTGACCCCTGGCAGAAAAAACGTCATCAAAAACGAAGGCTAATTCAGCGCCCCAGAACGGATTTGATTTCATCAAAATTAAAAAAAGGCGGCTATCTGTATTTTGTAACAGATTGGCTTCCTTATGCTGTATTTGGTCTTGAACAACTGGAAAATACGCCAATGCTAAAGAATATGTACAACGGATATTGCCCGCATCAAAATTGGCGGCCAGAAACCAGGTTTGAGCAGAAAGGGCTTGATGCAAACCGCGTGATAAATGAGATGTTGTTCCAAAGAATTTAAAATCGAAAAAAATCAAATCGCAAAAATAAAGCAGGAATTTTATGGACGAACTTTTTGATGTTGAAAGCACTTCTCGAATAAACACGCTCGTAACTTTGATAAAAAAATATCAGGACTCGTATTACAACGGCGAAGCTGAAATTTCAGATGAGGAATTTGATTCTCTTTGGGATGAACTAAAAAGACTCGACCCACAAAACAAAATTTTACAAAAAGTCGGGGCAGATAGCGGAAATTTTAAAAAAATTCGTCATGTAATGCCAATGGGAAGCCAAGAAAAAGCGGCCGACCCTGAGCAGTTTTTAGACTGGGCAAAAAATCACGTTTATCCAGAATATTTGGTTGAGTATAAACTCGACGGCGCAAGCCTTGAACTTCAGTTTGAAAGAGGAATTTTAAAAGCTGCGGTTACTAGAGGCGACGGTTCTGTTGGAGACGAAATAACTTTTAATGCAAAAAAAATGAGGGGCGTTCCGAGTGCACTTTATCAAGGCGATAAGATTGTCGATTACACAGGCGGAATACGCGGTGAAGTTGTGATGACTCACGAAGTTTTTAAAGAGTTTTATTCCGATAAGGCAAACTGTCGTAACGCTGCGAATGGTCTTATGAAAAGAAAAGACGGGAAGGGAAGCGAAAATCTGCAATTCATTGCCTACGATGCTTTTTCTACAAGTGGAACTCAGCCATTTTCTGATGAAGAAGAAAAAATCAACTGGCTAAAATCTTTGTCTTTTTATACAGTTCCTCTTTTTATCTGCAATAGCGCTCAACAGGTTATAGATTACAGAGCGCAGGTGATGGAAAAACGAGAGCAGATTGAATACGACATAGATGGTCTTGTCGTAAAAGAACGGCTCATAAATCACGAAGACGCATTGAGGGCGCGCCCAGACAGACAGATTGCATTCAAATTTAGCCTTGAAGAAGCGGTCAGCACGGTTAGAAAAATTGAATGGAGCGAATCGGGAGCAACTTACACGCCAGTTGCAATTTTTGACGAAGTTGCCCTTAATGGAACTATTGTAAAACGCGCAAGCCTTGCAAATCCTGAAACTTTAAGAAAATTAGGTGTAAAAATTGGAAGCCGTGTTGTAGTTGTAAAGCGTGGAGAAATAATTCCAAAGATAGAAAGCGTTTTGAGCGAGCAGGAAGGTCAAAAAACTTTTAACATCGAAATTCCTAAAAAATGTGAATGCTGTGGAAGCACTTTAGTTGACGAAGGCACAAGGCTTTTCTGTCCAAATAAAAATTGCGATAAAAAAATTATTCACCAGCTTTTAAAATGGGTTTCTGTAATAGATATTCGGGATTTAGGCGAAACTCTTGTGAACTCACTTTTTAACGCCAAAAAAGTTCGCTGCATAACCGACTTTTACAAGTTAAAAGTTGAAGATTTGATTCCGTTTTTTTTAAATGAAGAAAGCATTTTAAAAGAAAAAAATAGCCTTGGTGCAAAAAAAGTCTATGATTCTATTCAATCCAAAACGAAGGTTCCTCTTTCATCTTTTATTGCAGGGTTTGACATAGAAGGAATTGGCGAAACGACAGTTCAAAAATTGGTTGAAAGCGGCTACGACACTATAGAAAAACTTTTTAGCGCAACAGAAGAGGATTTTTCTAAAGTTTACGGCTTTGCTCAGATAATGGCGCACACTTTTGTTGCAGGTTTAAGGGAAAATGAGGATGAAATAAAATCCCTTGCTGCAAAATATGTAACGGTTATTCAAAATTCTACAGGAGCGTTGCAGGGAAAATCGTTTTGCTTTACTGGAGAATTAAAGACTATGAAAAGAAGCGAAGCGGAAGAGCTTGTAAAGAAAAACGGAGGAAGCATAAAATCTTCTGTTACCAAAGACCTTTCTTATCTTGTTACAAACGACACTGCAAGCGGTTCAAGCAAAAACGAAAAAGCAAAAAAAATTGCAGTTCCTGTTATAACAGAAGAGGAATTTTTATCACTTTTTTAGATTTATAATTACCAGGAGTTTTGAACAAACCAGTCTGGGTTTACAGCACTCCCGTTGAGCCTTATCTCCCAGTGTAGATGCGGTCCTGTTGCAAGCCCCGTGTCGCCAGAAAGTCCAATTTGCGCACCTTTTCCTACAAGTTGACCTTTTAAAACATCTATGGCGCTCAAATGATAGTAAAGCGAATAAAGACCTGGTAAATGTTCAATAACAATGCTGTACCCTGTTGTTATTCTGTATTCAGCAAGCACAACTTTTCCTTTTCCGCAGGCAAAGACCTTTGTTCCTACAGGAACACCCCAATCTATTCCGTTGTGAAGTGATGTGGCAGTTTTTCCGTTTGAGTATTGGAATATTCTCCTGTCTGCAAAAAAAGAAGTGCGGCGAGTTGCATCTGTTGGATAAGAGAAATTTTGTGTTTCAAAAATTGATTTTTCATCTTTCAAAAACAGGATTTTATTTAGATGCTCGATTTGTTCCATTCGTTTTTTGCTTGAATCGGTTCTTATCGAAGTATTTTTTGAATCCAAGTGGATTGTTTCTTTTATAAAATCTTTTGATTCAATTAAAATCGGAAATTCTAACTTTTCTTCTTCCAAACCCAAAATATTTACGCAAAGCTCTATGTAGTATTCGCCTGGTTCTGCATATGATGAAGTTGGAATCGCACCCAAAAATAAAGCTGATTTTCTTTTTGGTTGTAAATCTGTTATGTATAAAACGGATTTTTCAATCATTTTTGATTTTTTGTTCAATTTTTCAGCAGTTTCTGCTTTTTCTTTGTCCGTGTCGATTGTAAATTTCTCGTCTTCAAGTTTTTCGCACAATTTTATTGAAATATCAAAAGGATTTTCTTCGTTTAAAAAGATTTTTTTTACCTTGCGATTTTTTGCTTCTAGTTTTAAGCGTACAAAAATAGGGTCGCCTGGAAAAATTGTTTTATTGTAAGCAAGTTGAACTTTATATCCACTAAAAACTTGTTCAAGTTTTGTTTTTTCTTCAATGGAGTTTTGCTTTTGAATTTCTGATTTTTGTGAAAATATTGCAAATGAAAAGACAAAAAATAAACTAAAAAGGAAAATCTTTTTTATCATCGCTATTCTTCTTGAGTGAGAGTTTTTCTTGTTTGGCTTAAAATCATCTGTGGAGTCGTGTTTCCATTAAAAACATTGCGTTGCAGTTGATAAAGGACATCTATCTTATCGCCTTGTTCAAATTCATTGTGCAGCAAATTTGCTCCGCCAAAAAAAACAGCTGGCCATTTTGATTTTCCCGCATCGAGTATAAGTTTTAAATGGACTGGCTCTGGACGACCCATTGTCAGCGCGTCCTGAATTTTTAATCCTTGAGTTAAAAAAGTAAGTTCAGGATTTGCTTCTCCATAAGGCTCAAAAGTATCAACAAGATTTAGAATTTGTGGATTTAGATATTCGGGCGGAAGTTCTGCGTCGATTTCAAAAGTTTTTTCTTCTTCGCTTTCCAGTTTTATCGCTTTAGAAAGTTCTTCCAATCGCCTTTTAAAATCTTCAAGCCTGTTTTTTTCAAAAGTGAATCCTGCTGCAAAGTCATGCCCTCCATGGTTTATAAATAAATCTGACATCTTTTCTAAAAATGGAGGAATCGAAAATCCCCTACAACTTCGCATTGAACCTATCGCAACATCATCAACAAAAGTTATAGCCATCGATGGAACATTGTAGGTTGCAACAAGCCTTCCCGCAAGAATGCCAGAAACTCCGCGGTTTATCTTTTCGTCTATTATGACACAGAGCTTTTTCCCAAAATGCTCTATGCTCTGTTCTGCTTTTTTTTCGCCGATGAACCACGCCTCGTTACCGAGTTGTTTTCGTTCTGCATTTAACTCAATTATTTGCTGTGCTATTTTATCGCGTTTATTTGCATCGCCTTCAAGAAAAAGTTGCATTCCAAGTTCTGGAACTCCGAGCCGTCCTGTAGCGTTTAAAACTGGAACAACATTCCAGCTCAATTTTGAACTCGTCATTTTTTGACCTAAAAGCTTTAATTTTGACATCAGTTCAACAAGCCCTTCTCGAGTTTTTCCGTCGTTAATCGCTTTTACGCCTTGTTTTACGAGTATGCGATTTTCATCTTTTAAAGGCATTATGTCTGCAAGGGCAGCGAGCGCTACGAGCTGTAAATCTTTGTCTTCTTGTATTAAATCTTTTTTTTCGTTTTGAGAAAGCAAGAGATTTGTGTAAGTTACAAAAATATTGAAAAAACTTCCGATTTCTGTTGCACATTCTGGATTATACTTTGCAATTTTTGAAGAAAGTTTTAATTTTGCCAGACTCATTCCTTTGGTCTGCGGAATCAATTTTGAAATTTCTTTTTGAATGTCAAAAAGGTTGAATTGAATTGAAGGACCAAAAGCGTCTTTTAAGATATAGGCTGTTTCCGCATCGTTCCAAACAAAAATTTGCTGCCCGTTTAAAAATGAATGGAATTTCGTCTTTAAAAAATCAACAGTGCCACATTCAAAACTCTCTTCCAAAAAATCCTGCTTTACGAGATTTCTAACTTTTAAAGCGCTTATGGTTGCCTGTTTTCCGTCTTTTTTTGCACAGAGCAGGCAGATTTCCTGTTTGTAGAGTGAAGATTTTGTAAAGCGAAGTGCTAAAGAGGTTTTATAAGCGACAGCGGCACCAGAAATATCTTGAAATGGATATCCAGAATCTTTGCATTTTGGATCTACGATTATTGCACCTTCTGGAAGTTTTTCTGGCGGATTGTGGTGGTCTAAAATTATAACGTTAATTCCCAATTCCTGTGCATGAGCGATTTCTAAATTGTTTGAAATTCCGCAGTCTACGGTTATTATCAAAGTTCCATTTTTTTTGTAAAAATCATCAACTGCTTCGATTGAAAGTCCGTAGCCATCGTTTCCATTTGGGAGTCTCCATTCAACTTCTATTCCCATGGATTTTAATCTTTCGTACAAAATAGTTGTGCTAGAAATTCCGTCTACATCGCGGTCTCCAAAAATCAATACGATTTCGCCTTCTTCCTGTGCTTGAAGAATTCTATCGACTGCATCTTCCATGGAATTGAATAAAAATGGGTTGTGCAAAAATCTCTTGTCGTCTTCAAGATAGTAGAGCAAATCTTTGCCGTCTGTTATTCCACGCCTAAGCAGAATAGAAGATGTTATCTGGTCGATTCCGTATTTTGCAGATAGTTCCCTGATTTTTTCTCCAGAGATTTTTTTCTTATTCCAAATTTTCATTTATATTTCCTGTTTTTATAAAATCCCAATTCCTGACTGCAAAGACAAAAAAGTCGTGTTACATGCAACTTGAATTAGTGAATAGCACAATTCTTTTATTTCTACCATTGAAGATAAATCTATTGCGATGTTTCTTACATCTTTTGGTTTTAAAACACTTACAGCTTCAAGATAGGTTAACGATTTTTTAGATAGACAAAACGGCATAATCTTGTCATTTAAGCAATCGTTGCATATAAATCCGTTTTCAATTTCGCTATAAGATGCCCAGCAGTCCAAAGATTCATCGTTTAACTTTCCTTGTATAAAAGATTTTCCGCATTGGCAACAGCAAGAAGAATCTGGTCGAACCCCAAGCAAATCGATGTATCTCCAGATAAATCTTAACAGTCCAAGCTTGCTTTCATTTTCATTGCTTGCTTCCATTCCGTCTAGTAAAGCGTTGTAGAGGATAAAAGTCTGTTCTGCACTTCCTGCGCATTTTGATTTTAAAAGGATTTCTCCTGCAAAATTTGCGGCATAACTTTTAAAAAGATTTTCTCTAAATGTGGGATGATAACTTTTTACGTCGAAATCTGTAATTTTTGAAGATTTTTTTAATTCATCTTTGTATATGTATGCGATTCCTCTGTTAAAAGGGCTTACAAGTGAGCGAAGTTTGCTTTTAGGACCGCCGTATAAAATAGCATAAATTATTCCTTCTTCCTTTGTTAAAAGAGTTACCCTGCTGTTGTTTTCTCCTGAGTGTTTTACAGAAAGAATTGTTGCCTGGTATGAAAAAGTTCGCATAAGGGCAATTATAATTTGAAATTAAAATTTTATAAACAACCTTTAATCAACTTTCTTTTTGAAAAAATCACACATAAAAATCGATTTAAGAAAAAATATTAAAACCAAGATACTGGACAGTAAAAAACAATTTGATTATAATTATTTATTCATTTTGAGATTGGGGGATAAAAGATGATTTTTCCATTGGAGCAGCTTGTAAGATTCACTGGCAATGTTTATGAGATAACAGTAGCTGCCAGTCGTCGTGCTTACCAGATGACGATGATAAAAGATCCGTCAATTGAGCAAAACGACGGAAAAGTAGCATCTTTGGCTGCCAGACAGCTTTTTGAAAATCAGGTTCAATACAGAATCGAACAGAAGTAATTTACATCAAAACAAATATCTTGACGAAAGAGTTTGATTTGATGATAATTAGCATACTAATTTGTTTAAGGAGTGCCCATAATGCCTTGTGGTAAAAAAAGAAAGCGTCAGAAGATGGCTACACATAAGCGCAAGAAGATGCTTAGACGCAATCGGCATAAGAGCAAGTAACATCTTTTTTAGGTGTTTTGATATATGCCCGCAGACAAAGACCGCGAAAGTTGTAAAACTACGCGGTCTTTTTTTTAAATAAAGTATTCCTGCAAGGAGGTCGGAATTGCTACTTTCGAATATACATTCTCCAGAAGACCTAAAAAAAATTCCCAAAAAAGACCTTTCAAAACTTGCAGATGAAGTAAGAAAAAAAATAATAGAAGTAGTAGGCAAAAATGGAGGGCATCTAGCATCAAACTTGGGTGTCGTAGAACTTACGATTGCCTTGCACAGAGTTTTTTCTTCTCCAGATGATGCGATAATTTTTGATGTAAGCCACCAATGCTATGCTCACAAGATGTTTACAGGTCGCTATGAGCAATTTCAAACTATAAGAAAATACGGTGGAATTTCAGGATTTACACGCAAAACAGAAAGCGAGCACGATTTTTTTGACAACGGACATTCTTCAACATCTATTTCTCAGGGATTGGGGCTTTTAACATCCTGGGAATTGACCGGAAAAAAAGGAAAAGTGGTTGCAGTGATTGGAGATGGTGCTTTGACCGGTGGAATGGCCCTTGAAGCTATGAATCACGCAGGTCAACTTGGGAAAAATTTGATAGTTGTTCTAAACGACAATCAGATGTCAATTTCTCAAAATACTGGTTCTATCTCAAAATATTTAAGCCGCCTAACGATGTCTAACTTTTATCAGAGCATAAGGCACAAAATCGACTCTTTGGTTTCAAAAATTCCAAATTCAAACAGGCATTTGGGAAAATTCATCTACAGATGCAAGAGGGCGATAAAAGGTCTTTTTTTAAGCAACAATTTTTTTACAGATTTAGGTTTTGAATACGTAGGTCCTCTAGACGGCCACAACATAAAAGAGATGGAAGATGTTTTTAACGATGTAAAAAACTTAAAAGGGCCAGTTGTAGTTCACATCGTAACAAAAAAAGGAAAAGGATATTCTCCTGCGGAAAATGACCCTGCTTCGTTCCACGGAATAGGTCCTTTTTTAATTTCCGATGGAAAAGTTGAAAAGTTCGATTTGATGAGTTTTACGGAAAGTTTTAGCAGGACTCTTGTTGAAATCGCTCTAAAAAATACAAAAATCGCGGCGATAACCGCTGCAATGTCAAAAGGAACAGGGCTTGACTCCTTTGCGCGACATTATCCACAGCGTTTTTTTGACGTTGGAATTGCAGAAGAGCATGCTGTAACCTTTGCCGCAGGGCTTGCAACTGGCGGAATGATTCCTGTTGTGGCGATATATTCAACTTTTATACAGAGGGCAATCGATCAGATAATTCACGATGTTGCTCTTCCGAAGCTTCCTGTTGTATTTTGCTTTGACAGAGCGGGCATCGTTCCTGGCGATGGGGAAACTCATCAGGGAATGTTTGACATTGCTCTATTGCGGTGCGTTCCAAATTTAACCCTTTTATCTCCTGCAACAGCTTTGGATATGAACTTGTGTCTTGACTGGGCTATAAAAGCCGAAAAACCTGTTGCACTTCGCTATCCAAAATCTGCCTGTCCTACGGAATTAAAAGCGTTTGAAAATCCTGTAAAAGAAGGGCAAGGAATCTTTATAAAAAGCGAAGAATTTGCTCCTGCGCTCAGCGTAAAATTTGAAGATGAAATACAAGAGCCTAAAAATAAAGCAAAGAGCATTCTTTTTGTTACAACTGGAGGAATGCTTGCAGAAGTGATTCAAGCGTGCAGAAATCTTATGATAGAAGGCATAGAGGCTGATATTTATTCGCTTAGATTCATAAAACCGCTGGATTTTGACCACCTTTATTCTTATGCAAAAGATAGAAGTGCTGTTGTTTTTGTAGAAGATGCGGTTATAACCGGCGGCATTGCAGAAGAACTTCAAAGATTTTTTTTTGAAAAAGGATTTTTTAAAACCTGTGTCTGTGCAATTCCTCAAAAATTTATCGTTCAGGGAAATCGAAATCAAATTTGTGAAGACGTAAAACTAGATCCGCGCTCTCTTGCGCAAAAAGCATACGAAATGGTAGGAGAAAAATGATTGAATTAAAACTTGCAGATAGAAATATCAAAACAGAAAATAGAGCCTTTGTTATGGGAATCATAAACACCACGGAAGATTCATTTTGGGAAAAAAGCCGTGGCGGTGTAGAGCAGGCTCTTCGCATGATTGATGAAGGTGCGGATATATTGGATTTTGGTGCTGAATCCACAAGGCCGGGCTCTAATTATGTCAGTGCAGAAGAGGAATGTAAAAGGCTGCTTCCAGTTTTAAAAGAGGTAAGAAAACACTCATCAATTCCGATTTCCATCGACACTCGAAAGTACGAAGTTATGAAAGCCTGCTATGAAGAAGGCGCAGATATTTTAAATGACATATCTGCCTTGGAAGACGATTCTTGCCTTGCACCGTTTTGCGCTCAAAAAAAACTTCCTGTCATCCTGATGCACAAGAGGGCAACTCCAGATGTTATGCAAAACGACACCCACTACGACGACATCTTTTTGGAAGTCGATTCATACTTGAAAAAAAGAGTGGATTACGCTTTAAATCAAGGTATAACAAGTGATAAAATAATTCTGGATCCGGGAATTGGCTTTGGAAAAAATGCACAGGACAACTGCACTTTGATAAAAAAATGCGGACTTTTGTGCGATTCAAAATATCCAGTTTTGATGGCTCTTTCAAGGAAATCTGTGATAGGAGCTTTGACAGGAAGAGCTGTTGAGCAAAGGCTGATTGGAACTGTCTGTGCAGATTTGATTTCTGTTTTAAATGGGGCTTTTATGATAAGGGTTCACGATGTAAAAGAGGCAGTGGATTCTCTTGCAGTTTTAAAAGGTATAGAGGGATAAAATTGAACGCTTTTGAAAACCTCGTAAAGATTTACGATTTTATTAGACCGATTTTTGATATAGCGATAATGGCTTTTATTTTCTATAAAGCCTACGAAATAATAGTAAAGACAAATGCACTGCAAATCATAAAAGCTGCAATCGTTGTTGCTATGGCTTATGCACTTGCCTTGCTACTTCATCTTTCTATGCTTCTTTGGGTTTTGCAAAAACTTGCGCCTGGAATCGTTATCTGTTTTGCAATAGTTTTTCAGCCAGAGCTTAGAAAAGTGTTCCTAAAAATTGGTCAAAGTCAGTGGTTCACCTTCGGAAATCGCTCTAAGCACACCTATGTGGACACTGTAATAATCGCAGCGGAAATCCTTTCTAAAATGAAAAGAGGAATGTTAGTCGTTTTTACAAGGCATACAAAGCTAGACGACATAATAGAAACAGGAACAAAGATAAACGCGGATCTTTCCAGTGCACTTTTGGTTACAATATTTGGACATGACACGCCTTTGCACGACGCGGCTTGTATAGTTCAAAACGGAAAGATAATTTCTGCCGGTTGTTTTTTGCCTTTGAGCGAACAGTACGACATAAAAAAGACCTTTGGAACAAGACACAGAGCTGCACTTGGTTTAAGTGAACAAACAGACGCTGTAGTTTTAGTAGTTTCTGAAGAATCTGGAGCAATAAGCCTTGCGTATGATAGTCAGTTGCATTATGACTTAAATTCAAATCAGATAACAAAGCAACTTGAAAAACTTCTGGATATGACCGCAGCTCAAAAAACTATTGAGGATACTATAGATGAAAATAAGGGAATTTATAAATAAAGCGACAGATAATTGGCCAGTAAAAGCCGCCTGTGTTCTTTTAGCTTTGTGTCTTTACATATTTTACACTCTTTCGATGCAGGAAAAACGCTCTTTCACAGTGCCTTTGCGCATAAAATCTGTTTCTGGCATTGCGCCGGCAGGGCACTATCCTTCAACTGTAAAAATAACTCTAAAAGGAAAAACAGAAGACATCGCTTCAATAAGAGAAAACGAAATTTCTGCATATTTGAGTTTGGACTATCTTTCAAAAGATGGCACTTATTCAATTCCTGTTTTGGTGGATTTGCCTCAACAAGCGCTTCTTTTAGATACGATGGAAGTTATGGTCTATCCTAAAGAAGTAAAATTAAAGGTTGAAGAGCAAATTTCAGGATTCGTCAATGTAAAACCTCTTATAAACGGAGAAGTTGCATACGGTTACGAAATTAAAAAGGTAACTTTAAAGCCTGAAACCGTAGAAATATATGGACCTCGCTCTATGGTTTTAAACTGCAACAGAGTTCAGACAAAGGGAATTTTTGTAAAAAATGCAGAAACGACCTTTGAAACTCAAGTTGACATTGAAAGTCCAGGTGCATTTTTAAAATTAAAAGACAGTCAGAAGATCTTTGCCACTGTAGAAATTGCTGCAATTTTTTCAGAAAAAAAGTTTAGCAATGTTTCAATCGGTTTTTCTGGTCTTTCAGACGATTTTGAAGTTTCACCTCAATCATTTGCAGATATTCAACTAGCAGGTTCACTTGCAGAACTTGAAAAATTTGTTCCTCCCTATGGAACTTTGTACGTAGATTGCTCCTCCATAGAAAAAACTGGAACTTATGAACTTCCAATAATCGTTTCTGTGCCAGAAAAATTTACTGTAAAATCTTTGTCCAAACAAAAAATAACAGTGAATGTAAAAAGAGTTTCAAAAACTGGCGAATTTGAAGAAAAACTAAATGATGAAATAAATCCTATTATCCCAGAAAGTAAACCCGAAAAAACTGAAAATAACAGTGGAGATATATGATTTACGGGGTGGGAACTGATATTGCAAAGGTCAGTCGTTTTGAAAAATGGATAAAAAATCCGAAAATTTTCCTGAGGTTTTTTAACGAAAAAGAACAGTATCCGCGTGATTTGCAAAAAAACGTCTATGCTTGCACTTGCCATTATGCATCGCGCTTTGCAGCAAAAGAAGCATTTGTAAAAGCCTTGGGTACAGGTTTTGCAGGAATAACTTTAAACGATTTTTATCTTGCAAAAAATGAAGAAGGAAAACCCTATTTTAAATTTGGCAAAGATACAAAAGCGATTTTAGATAAAAGACTTGGTCAAAAATACAATATTCAAGTTTCAATAAGCCATGAAAAAGAATATGCAGTTGCTTTTGTTATTATCGAGATTTTAAGTTAGAATAAAAAAACGGTTTTTCCGTGAAATAAAAATAGATTTTTGGAGCGAATCTTATGGTATATCGCACGAGTTCATCAAAAAAAACACTTGATTCTGACAAAAAGATAAAACTTTCGTATTGGTCAAAGAATAAGTGTACTTGTCCTGTATGCAAAAAAATTTTTGAGCGCGAAGAGATGCTTACTGGTGGTGGAAGAATGATTGCAGGAGAGCTTACCGATGAACTGCACAGAAAATTTGAACCTTCCGAAAAATTCGGCAAAGTATATCCTTTAATCTATTCGGTTGGTGCTTGTCCAAAATGTCATACCGCTTTTTTCTGGAAAGATTTTGAAGAGATAAACGATAATGCTTCTTTAAATGCTTTGCTCGAAGATAGCGAAAATCGAAAAACATCAGTAAATACGATGTTTCCGTATTATGAGCTTACTCGCGAGCGCACTTTGCTAGACGGAGTTGCAATGTATTATCTTGCACTTTTAAGTTACGAAAAAGTCGACTTGGGTTATGCTCCAACGATAAAACGTGCGATGATTTCTTTAAGGCTTGCCTGGCTTTGTAAAGATTTAGACGATGCAGTGCCCAATCACAATTTTTTGTATGCATCAGAAGTTTTTTACAGAAAAGCACAGTTTTTTTACGAGCAAACGCTGATAAACGAAACAAAAAGGATAGAAACAATCGCAAAGGTCAATAATTTTGGACCTGATATAGATAAAAATTACGGATATGACGGAGTCATCTATCTGAATTCTCTATTAGAGTTTAAATATGGTCAGCAGCAGGATATGCAGATGCGCTATAAAAAATTAGATGAAAACAAGCGTTCAATCGCCCGCATTTTTGGACTCGGCAAATCTTCAAAATCAAAACCAGGACCACTTTTGGAAAAATCGCGCGACCTTTACGATAAATTGACTTCTACCCTAAACGAAGCGAATATCATTTCTGTTGACGATTGACGGAGAAAATTTTGAGAAACATACTGCTTAAAATTTCTTATGATGGCACCGATTTTTGCGGATGGCAGACTCAAAATTTTGCAGACAAAGGAAAACCCTGTAGAACCGTTCAGCAGACTGTAGAAACTGCTCTGGAAAGATTGCATAAAACAAAAATCTCAATACAAGGAAGCGGAAGAACGGACAGTGGAGTTCACGCCTTTGCACAGGCGGCAAATTTTTTTTCTCCAGTGGATTCAATTCCGATAGAAAATTATCCGCGTGCGCTAAACTGCCTTTTGCCAGATGATGTTCGTATAATGGATGCAAGCGTTGTAAGCGACGATTTTTCAAGCAGGTACAGTGCAACGAGCCGCATTTACAGATATTTTATAAGCAGTCAAACGCCCTCGGCAACTTCGATGCGCTACGTATGGAATATATCGCACAAGCCAGATATAAAAGTTTTAAACGAGATGGCACAGGTTTTGCGTGGAGAGATGAATTGCTCAACTTTTGCGAGTGCAGGAGACCAAAGCGTTTCTATGAATCGTTTTATAGACGATGCCCATTTTTTTTATGAAGGAGAAACTTTGGTCTTTCAAATCGAAGCAAATGCTTTTTTGTGGAAGATGGTGCGCTCAATAACAGGCAGTTTGATTCACTTTGAAAGGCTCGGAAAAGACGCAAGTTTTTTTAGAGAAGTTGCTCAAAGCCATGACAGAAAAAAAGCGGGACCTACAGCGCCTGCAAAGGGACTTTTTTTGTACGAAGTAAAATTTGACGGACTGCGCCGCCATGTCTAAAACTTATTCATCATAAAAGGCTCACAGGATCAACATCAATTTCGATATACACATCTGACGGTTTTGTGTAATTATACAAGAGAAATGAAGCAATTTTTTGAATAAGACCTAAATTTGTTCCTTTTAAAATTATCTGATAGCGATAGTTTTTTGCTATTTTAAAAATAGGGCATTCTGAAGGACCTAAAATCTGCGTTTGAGAGACTTCATCTTTTATTTTTTTTGTAAAATTTTCGTTCAATGGCGAATGGTAGATTCTTAAAAGTTCATCTTTTATTATTTTTGCCGCTCCTGTTGCCGCGTTTTCTGCTTGAAAAGGCGTTGGCGCTCTAAAAACCAGACGAACCAACCTGCAAAACGGCGGAAAATTGAGCATTTGACGATTTTTTAATTCTTCTTCATAAAAGTCTTTTATGCGGTTTTCCACTGAATACAAAATTGGCTGCCGTTCCGGCGAATATGTTTGAACCAAAACCTTTCCATCTTTAAAAAATCTTCCTGCTCTGCCAGACACTTGGGTTATAAGGGCAAAAGTCCTCTCTGCTGCCCTAAAGTCTGGAAGATATAAACTCGTGTCTGCAAGTATTACTCCGACGAGCTTTAAATTCGGAAAATTCAAGCCTTTTGCAACCATCTGCGTTCCGAGCATTATATCGTATTCGCCTTTTTTAAATGCTGTAAGTTTTTCTTGAAGTTCACCTTTCTTTGTAAGGCTGTCAGTATCAACTCGAACGATTTTTGCATTTGGGAATTTTGCTCTTACCTGTGCTTCTATGAATTCCGTTCCAAAACCTGAATATCCTGCATCTAGCGAGCCGCATTGTGGGCATTGCTGCGGAGGTTGAGAAGACCAGCCACAATAGTGGCATCGCAATCTGTTTTCTGCTTTGTGATAGGTTAGGCTTACTGAGCAGTTTTTGCATTTTAATTCAAACCCGCAGGTGTGGCAGCGATAAAAATGCGTAAAACCACGCCTATTTAAAAATAAAATCGTCTGCTTTTTTTCTTCGAGTGCTAAATTCATCTCTTTTTCAAGTTCGACGCTTATACAGGTGCTTTCGGCAGGTTCATTTGAGAGGTTTACGGCTTTTATGTGGGGCATTTGTCCGCCTGCAAGCCTTTTTGTAAGAGAATGATGCAATATCACTTTTTGCTTCATCATATACCAAGCTTCTACGCTTGGAGTTGCACTTCCCATAACTAGTGGAATTTGTAACTTTGCACTTCGATACATTGCAACCTGTCTTGCATGGTATCGTGGAGTGGAAGATGATTTATATGAGCCGTCGTGTTCTTCATCGATTATTATCATTCCAAGGTCTGGAACTGGGGCAAAAACTGCACTCCTTGCGCCGACAACTACGCGAGCCTGGCGATTTATTATCCGCATATATTCGCTTAATTTTTGACTTGCAGTTAAATTAGAATGAAGAACGGCTGCCGTTTGACCAAATCTTTTTACAACCGCTTCTATAACCTGCCCTGTAAGCGCAATTTCTGGAACTAAATAGATTACTCCTTTTTCCTGCTCCAGAATTTTTTGTGCGCATTGCAAAAAGACTTCTGTTTTTCCAGAACCTGTAGGCCCATATAAATAGTGAAGGTTCGTTTTTGAATTTGACCAAAGAATATCTTCTACCGCTTTTTTTTGCTCTTCGCTTAATTTGTTTGTTTTTTTATCTGAAATTTCATCTATAAATGAAAATCCGCCAATCTCACTTTCTTTTTTTGCAGAAGGTAAAAGGACGCTCACCGCTTCTCCGATGGAGCACACATAGTAGTGGCTAATCCACTTTGCAAGTTCTATAAGGTGAGTGTTTAAAATTGGTTTTGAATCTATGACCTTTGTTATTGGACGCAATTTTTCTTCTTCAACTGGGCAATTTTTGGGAAATTCATCGCTTTCTTCGATTACACAGCCTTTTGTTTTTCTTGCTCCAAATTTTATTTCAACTCTACAACCCAAAAGATTTTTGTTATCGTCTGTATTGTTGAGGTAGGTAAAAGTCTGTGGCAGCGGCACATTTAAAGCTACTTGAAGATATCGAGCCATTTTTTATTTAACGTAGGGAATATATGAAGATTCGTAGTTTGGATTTATTTCGAGTAATTTTTGCCTGAACATCTTTAAGTCCTGCCACGCATCTCGTTTTAAATTTTCATCGCGCAAAAGTGCACTAGGATGATAGGTTACTGCAACAGGGATGTTTGAATATTCGTAAAATCTGCCTCTCAATCTTGTAACTCCAAAACCCGTTTTTAAAAGATTTTTTGCAGCAACAGTTCCTGCACATAAAATCGCTTTAGGTTTTAAAATTTCGATTTGCTCATGTAAAAAAGAAATGCAGGCATCGGCTTCTTCTGAATATGGATTTCTGTTTTGCGGAGGACGACACTTTACTATGTTTGCAATATAAGAATTAGAACAGCGGCTGAGTTTTATTGCGGCAAGCATCCTGTCTAAAAGTTGACCTGCAGGTCCTACAAAAGGAAGCGCTTGCATATCCTCTTCGTATCCTGGCCCTTCGCCAATTACAAGCACAAGCGGATTTAAAACTCCAGTTCCAGGAACCGTGTTGTGTCTCGTCTTTGAAAGTGCACAGCTTTTACAATTTTTTATTCTTTCTATAACATTTTCTATTGAGGAAGATGAAAGATTGCTTTTTTCTTTTTGAGTGCAATCAAATGAATTTGAAAGCTCCGTTGTTTGCTCAGCAAAAATTTTAGTAAAGTTTTTTTGACTTGCAAAATCAGCATCGTCAGTAAATTGCGGCATTTCTTCTGGAAAAGCAGAAGAGCGATACCCGTTTATAGAATCCGAAGCGACTTTTAAAAGCGTGTAAATTTGAGTTTTTTCCTGAGCGGTCATCCTATAAAATATATCAAATACTTGTTATTTAAACAATATTTCCATAAAATCAATGGAATATGAAAATAGCAATGTTTACGGACGCTTATTTTCCTCGCATAAACGGAGTTTCTGTTTCTGTAAAATCCTATGCTGGAGCACTTACAAAACTGGGGCATGAAGTTTGCGTAGTCTGTCTTGAATATTCCCAAGAACAACAAAAAAGTGCATTTTTTGACGAAAAAGAAAGCGATGCAAAGTCTCCTTTTCAGATTTTAAGAATTCCATCATCTTCAATTCTCTTTTCTAAAGAAGATAGAATGGTTCGTTTGAATACTTGGTATTATCTCAAAAAAAAATTGGATAAATTCGCTCCTGATATAATTCATTTAAATTCAGAGTGGACAATTGGATATTTAGGTTCGATTTATGCAAGACACAGAAGAATTGCCTGTGTTTATACCTTTCACACAATGTGGGAAGATTATCTTGCAAATTATGTTAGTTTTTTGCCGAGTGCGAGCCTTAGAAAAATTGGCGCTGGAGTTGTAAAATATTATTTAAAAAGGGCAGACGAGATAATCGCTCCTACACAGCGGATTGCAGGAGTTGTCTCGCGCTACGGAATTTCAAAAGTTCCAGACATCCTTCCTACAGGAATTCCAGAAGAAAAATTTAAATATTCCATTGCACGCAGCATGAATATCCGTGCAAGGCTCTTTTCAAAATGCCCGGGCATAAAAGGAAAAAAGATTTTGCTTTTTGTCGGAAGAATTGCAAAAGAGAAAAATCTTTCGTTTTTATATGAAGTTTTAAAAGAAGTTCAAAAAAAAGATAGAAAAACTGCATTGCTTTTTGTTGGCGACGGTCCTTATCTTGAAGAACTAAAGGAAATTGCAGAAAAACAAGATTTAAAAGATTTTGTGTTTTTTACTGGGTATATCGGCGGCGAAGATTTGATTTATTTTTATAAGATGGCAACAGTATTCGTCTTTCCAAGTAAAACAGAGACGCAGGGGCTTGTAACTGTAGAAGCGATGTTATCTGGGCTTCCTGTTGTTGCAATAGGCGAGCTTGGAACTTTTGATGTTATGCAGGGCGATAACGGCGGATTTATGGTAAAAGACGATGTTCAAGAATTTAGTGAAAAAGTAAATTTGTTATTGAGCGACCAAAATCTGCGCAAAAAAAAGATAAATGAAGCACTACAGTGGGGTTCAAAATGGAAAATTTCAAACCTCACTCCAACTTTGATAGATTGCTATAAAAAAGCGTTGGCAAATCGAATTTCAAAAAATTTGGGGCTAAAATGAAAAATCACAAAAAAATCTCAAAAATATTTTTTTTAATACCTGTTTTTTTCTTTCAAAACTTTTTATTTGCAAGGGGAAATCAGGAGTTAATACCTGCAGGGCATTGGATTTACGACAGCGCACAGTCTGTCTTTATGGAAAGTTCTCTTGTAAATTTTAGCGACAGCGCTCCTTTGACGATTCAAGAATTAAAAACCTATTTGGACGAAGTTGATGAAGAAAATTTGAGCGAAAGCGGCAAAAAAGAATTGCAAAAAATTTTTTCTTATTTTGAATACGAACCAATAGGGTTCAATTCAGACTTGTTGCAACTGGGATTTGAGCCCTCTCTTAATTTATCAGCATTTTATAAATCTAATGAAGAAATCAACTGGATTTATGACAGATATTTTAGAAAGCCCTTTATCTATGCTCCTCTTTCAATTTCGTGTGCAGACATCTTTACTATGAAGATGGATCTTTTGCTTGGAATGAATAAAAATACCACGATTCTACATGATACTCGCACAAATTTAATGCTAAGTGCAGATCAAATTGATATAAATTTTCCTGATGAAGGATATTTTTCTACAGGGTATAAATTTTCAAAACGAACAGGAATTGGTTTTCAAATAGGAAAAGGTTCGCGTTCTATAGGAAACACTCTTGCAGGCTCTATGATTTGGTCAAGACATTTGACTGGCATTTCTTATGCACAAATGCAGGCGTATTCTCCAAACCTAAAATACACCGCAGTTGTAAGCCAGCTTAATGTAGACAAATACATGTACACTCATTTGCTTGAAGCACGATTTTTTCAAAAAATTACTTTTTCGGTTTTAGAAGGAATGTTAGTCAACGCTCCTTTAGAACTTCGATTTTTAAATCCTCTGACGATTTTTCATGGAATGGCACCCTGGCGCGAATATGACCGTTCAAGTTACGATTCTGAATCTCACACCAGCGCATACCTGGGCATAAAAGTTCAATATATTCCTGTAAAAAATTTAAAACTTTACGGATTGTATGCGATGACACAATTCCAGACCAATTTTGAAACTTCAAATTATCCAGACGATACAACTCCAAATGGACGTGGAGGTCAACTTGGAGGAATTTACGTTCTTCCATACAAAAATGGAAGATTCACTTTTAGTTTTGAAGGAAGTTATGCTGAACCGTATCTTTACATCAAAGAAAGTCCAAACTGGTCTTTGGTAAAAACCTATGCAGAAAACATGGGAAGTAAACGCTATCCTTTTTATGAATGGGTAGGCTCTCCGTTTGGTCCTGATACTATTTCTTTTGAAGCAAAAGTTGGATATGAAATTCCTCAAAAATGGGTTGTTGACTTGTTATATCTTTTTATGGCTAGGGGCGAAATGTCTGGAACAAATGTATTTACGAGTATGAAGACGAGTTCTGGCTCTTATGCTTGGGGTGGTCTTTATACAGGAAATGATTATCCCACAGATTGGTGCTACCCAGATTCCGACAGGATGAGTAAAGCAGAAGCAAAAAGGCGTCAAAGTCTTGTAACACCAACAGGAATTCCAGAATTTGTAAACAGAATATCTGTAAAGGCAAGTTACGCATTCAATCCTCACTTTGATTGCACTTTCCAGCCTTCATACGTTTTGATATTCAATCACGCTCATAAAAGTGCCGTTGTAAAATCTGCATTTGAGTTTGCTCTTGCTTGTTCAATAAAATACTGATACGGAGTATAATCATCACCTATGAAAAAAATTTTTTTTTGCTGTGTTTTTGTTTTGGTTTTCAATTTTATCTTTGCACAGGTTTCTGTTGACCCTACGGATCGTTTTTATAAACACGCTCAAGGTTGGGAATTAAAAGGATATATACAGCCACTTCCTCTTATAAGGCCTTATCCAAATAACGTTATAAGGAGCGTTTTGGAGCAGGTTATAAATTCTGGCATAAAAAAGGATGCAGAAATCGCATTGGCAGAATATGAGAGAATTTTTGGAAAATCGTACTCAATATATGTAACAGGCGCTGGAGAATATAAGGCAACTGAAAATCGCACAGAAGATGTAAAATCTGGGACAAAAAATGTAGAAGGCGAGATGGGAATTGCAGGAGAGGTTTCTTTTCATCCTATGGTTTTTCTTGGATACGACCTTGGAATGTATGCGGAAGTTACCGATTATTCTGATATTGCTCCTTATTACAAAAACAAAGCTGAAGATTCAATTTTTGATGCTGTAAGTGTAGGTCCAATAGATGCCTATTTGGATTGGAATATGAACCTTTCTTTTGGAACTCAAAACGCTTATGTTACAGCTGGAATCAGTAAAACAGGCTACGGCTCTTTTTTAGACGACGGACTTGCATTGAATGATACGACTTTTCACAGTGCAAACATAATTTTCAGCCTTACACGAAAAAAATGGAGTTACGCTTCTTCGTTTGAAATTTTAGGCGCAAGCATGAATAATCCTTCTGCATACGATTCTCTGAATGACGGAAAATATTTGAGTTTTCATGTAATAAAATATCGCTTTA
The DNA here is from genome assembly GCF_900497595.1 of Treponema pectinovorum. Taxonomy (NCBI): domain Bacteria; kingdom Pseudomonadati; phylum Spirochaetota; class Spirochaetia; order Treponematales; family Treponemataceae; genus Treponema; species Treponema pectinovorum. The sequence goes on along the minus strand of NZ_UFQO01000001.1, from coordinate 397,515 downwards.
ATCGCTATGTGGAGCTTTCGTATTATGAAAATGTGATTTTTGGTCCTAAAACAAATCTTGCATATCTTTTTCCTGTTCCTTTTATGCCTGTGCAGAACATAGGCGGTGCTAACGATAACTTGCAGATGGGACTTTTTTTACAGGTAAGACCCGTTATGGGGCTTGAATGGGCAACCGATATTTTTGTAGACGATTTAGAAGTCAATGACATTGTAAAATTGAATTTTGACACAAAGATAAGAGTCGCAGGGCAGACAGGTCTTATTTTTTCGCCAGTGGACAATGCTTGCAAAAGGATTAGTTTGAACTATCAGATGGTTTTGCCCTACGTGTACGCACACTGGGATTATAAAAGTGATGATTCTGGATATATCGACGGAAAAACCGTCAACTATCAAAACTATACCAACGCAGGTGTTAATATAGGTTCATCCTTAGATCCAAATTCCGACAAGGTTTCTTTTTCTGCATCTTTTGAGCCTACTTCTTTTTTCAGGATGAATTTTCGCACAAACTTTATACGCCATTCAAATTCTGCAGAAGCATTTGGAGAAGACGATGCTGCAGAATATGTGCTTGCAAAACCTAACCAATATACAACCGACGGAAGCGTACATATGCACCAGATGTTTTCTAACGAAGGCTCTGATTTTGGCAAACATGTTGAGCAAGCATGGGAAAATCTTGGTTTTATGACTTCTGACCACAAACTTGGAATTTTGCAGGCAGGTTTTGATGGCGAATTTGATTTTCCTAAGACAAAGCATGGCTTATTGACGCTGTTTGCAAGCTACACTTTTGAATATGTACGAAACTCTGGTGTTAATAACAATGTTTATAAGGGCTTAGGATATATCAAAAACAGCGATACCAATTTTACTTTTAACGGAAATACATATCATAGTTACAATGAAATGAAAGACGCCGCAAAAGACGTTGCAAAAAATCAAAAGCAAGATTGGATAGACGCTCTTCGCGACCGCGTAAATCATTACATAACAGTCGGTTTTAGATATACTTATTAAATCCTAATCTTTAGGAATGAGGATGCCGTTTGTTGCTATGAGGCGCTCACGGTTTTCCTTTGTGCCCCATTTTTCTGCAACAAAACCTGCAACTTCATATCGCTTTAACTGTCGCTCGTCAAACGCTTTTTGGAGCAATTCATCAACTTCAAGATTTTTAAAAATCTCGTCGGCTTCGCTTAATTTTGCTCTTAATATAGGATGTTTTGGACTGAATAAAACGCAGCAATCTTCATAAGGAAGAATTGAAGTTTCATAAGTTCCTATTTCTCTTGCGGTTTGGATTATCTCTTCTTTGTCGAGGGCTACAAGCGGCCTCAAAAGCGGAAGGCTACAAGCATGCTCTGTAACAGCCATATTTTGTATTGTCTGGCTTGCAACTTGACCAAGGCTTTCGCCAGTTATGAGGCAGTCTGCTTCAATTTTTTTTGCAAGCATAGAGGCAACTTTCATCATGCACATTCTAAGCATTAAAGTGGTGTAGTTTTCTGGAGATTTTTTCTTTATCTGCATTTGAACTTGGGTAAAAGGAATTATATTCAAGTGTGTTCTTAAACCAAAAAACGAAAGAGTCTCGGCAAGAGATTCAACTTTTTCCTGAGCCTCTTTTGAAGTATAAGGATAAGAATGAAAATATATGCATTCAACTATCATACCTCGGCGCATCATTCTGTATCCTGCAACAGGACTGTCTAAACCTCCGCTTAAAAGCAAGAGCCCTTTACCGCTAGAACCTACAGGAAGCCCTCGGCAGGTTTTTATAGAATCGCTATAAACATAAGCTTTGTCTCGAATTTCAACTGTAAAAGTTATATCAGGATTGTGAACATCTACGCTTAAAATTCCACCATCAAAAACCAGATTCCCAGCTTCTCTCATTATGCCGTAACTGTCGAGCGGAAAAGTTTTGTCGCTTCGCTTTGCTTCAATTTTAAAAGTTTTAGCACCGTCGTCTTTTGCTTTCTGAGCGAGGATTAAAATTTCATCTTGAATTTTTTTAATATCTTTTTCTACAACTTTTGCTTTAGCCCAACCAGTAATACCAATCAAATGATTTAAGGTGAACTCAACAGCATCTTTATCTTTTTCTTCGCATTCTATGTATAGCCGACCAGAACTTAACCTGACTTTAGATTCTATAGAAAGAAGATAATTTTTTGTATTTTTTAGAAGCAAGGCTTCAAATTGCTTTAAATTTGAACCTTTTAAAGATAATTCTCCGAGTTTTCCTAAATAAGTAATCATAGCAGACAAAATATATCAAAAAGATAACTGAAATTCCATATTGTAAAACTTGTCTGTAAAATCATCGTAAAGTTTGCAAAAAGTAAAAATACTTGAAAAATTATATTGTCAAAATGACATTTTTTGTGATAATGTCATTTCTATTATGATAGAAAAAATATTTCCAGATACAACATTCGATAAAACTTTGGGCAAAAACCTTCCAGTTATGCTGCGAGAAAAGGTAAAAAAGATTCCAAATTTTACGTTACAGGCGGTAAAGAATAAGAGCGGAGTTTTTGTTCGCTACAGCTATTCTCAGGTTTATCAGCACATAATAGAGATGGCTTACAGTTTAAAAAAACTTGGAATAAAACGAGGCGACCATGTAGGCTTTATAAGCGATAACCGCCGTGAATGGCTCATAAGCGATTATGCGTTGCTTTGTCTTGGTGCTGTAGATGTTCCGCGTGGATGCGATTCTATGGGCGTGGAAATTCGCTTTATTTTGAATTTTGCAGAATGCAAGTACAGTTTTTTTGAAAACGGACGCCAGTTAGAAAAAGTGCTGGAAAAAGTTGAAGAAGTTCCACTTTTAAAGACTGCTATTTTATTCGATTATCCAGAGCAGGAATTGGTTGAAAAAGCAAAAGCTTGTGGAATAGAAGTTGTAAATTTTCATTTTCTTGAAAGTTCTGGAGTTGAAATTTCAACAGAAGACTGGCAAAAAATCGAAGATGAGATGGAGACAATATCAGGCGACGACCTTGCAACTATCATCTTTACATCTGGAACAACAGGACTTCCAAAGGGAGTTCAGCTTACTCACGATAACTACATGGCACAGTGCGAAGTTGCACATCACAGCCTTGGACTCATGCAAAAGGGCGATATTTGGCTTACAGTTCTTCCTATTTGGCACAGTTTTGAAAGGGCATTTTTGTATATGGTTGTCGCTTTGGAAGGAGGCTTTGCATATTCAAAGCCAATCGCATCTATAATGCTTTCGGATATGGCTCAAATTCAACCACAGTGGATGAATGGAGTTCCTCGTCTTTGGGAATCTGTTGCTCAGGGGCTTTTTAGAGAAGTAAAAAAACAGAGTGGAATCAAGCAGTGGGAATTTTCTACAGCAGTTTACATCGGAAAACAATTTTACAAAGCAAAGGAACTGGTTTTTGGCTTGAGATGCCGCTTTAAATGGTATCCGCGCTTCCTTGCAACGATTATTGGAATTATCCCTTACATCTTGCTTTGGCTTCCTAACTTTGCAGCAGAAAATCTCGTATTTAAAAAAATAAGATCAAAATTTGGCGGAAAAATGAGGGCGGCGATTTCTGGTGGTGGTGCGTTGCAGCCAAACACAGAAGCGTTTTTCCATGCGATTGGCTTTAAATTGATGGAAGGTTACGGAATGACAGAAACTGCACCAGTTGTTTCTGTTTGCAATTCAAAAAAAACTCGCTCAAACAATGTTGGTCTCATATTCCCAAGCAATGAAGTAAAAATCGTAAAAGAGAAAAATGGTGAGCCTGTAAACTCTACACCATTAAAACCAGGAAAACGCGGACTTGTAATGGTAAAAGGCCGACAGGTTATGAAAGGCTACTACAAAAGGCAAGATTTAACGGACAAAGTTATAGATAGCGAAGGTTGGATGAACACTGGCGACCTTGGAATGATAAGTTATGACAAGGAATTAAAAATCGTCGGCAGGGCAAAAGATACAATCGTTCTTCTTGGTGGCGAAAATATCGAGCCGCAGGGAATAGAAAAAGCGATAAATATTTCGCCTTATGTAGAGCGCAGTGTGGTTGTTGGGCAGGATCAAAAATTTATAGGTGCGCTTATCTGTCCAGATCAAGCAAATGTTATCAATTACGCAGAAGAAAATTCTATTCTCTACGATAACTACGAAAATCTTTTGGAAACAAACGAAATTCAAAATCTCTTTAGAACAGAAATTGATTCTTGTGTAAATGCAAAAGCAGGTTTTAGAGCGTGTGAGCGAATCTTCAAATTTAAACTTTTAACTCAAAGTTTCCAGATAGGAAAAGAGATAAATATGAAGCAGGAACTAATGCGACACCAGATTGTAGAAATTTACAAAAAAGAACTCAAAAAGATGTTTGCAGAAAAATAAGTTAAGGATACGGGCGGCTTTTTGCTCAACTTGCGTTTCGCAAAAATCGGGCTTTGCGTGGTTCCGCTTGCGCTCCAGCCTCCTCGCTCGCTGCGGTGGCCGCATTCGCGCCACTCCAATCCCTTGCCGTTGGAAGCTCGCAGGCGGGTAGCGGGGCTACAAGTAGACCCTGCCGCTTTGTTGCACAAGAGGTGCAACCTACAACCAATGCGGACAGTTTTGCAAAAAAAACTGTCCGTTTCAAGAAAACACGGAAGTTTTCTTGAAACTCCAATCCCTGGCGCTGTAGCTCGCAGGCGGGTAGCGGGGCTACAAGTAGACCCTGCCGTATTCTCTCAACGGGGTGCGATGCTACAAGTAGCCCCTGCCGCTATCGTGTACAAAAACAACCGCTAGAAAAATCAGTTTTTTTTAACTATAATCTTGTCGTGAAAAAGTTTTTTTCGTTTGGTTTTATCATCTTTATTTTTTTTACCTTTAGGTCTTTTGCCCTTGAACGCGGAATAAATCTTCCTTACAAAAATGCCTACGAAAACTCTCAAGATTATTCGCAGGAGGTTCCAAGCTCTTTGCAGGGAGTTTGGCAGGGCAGGGACAGGCTAATCTTGTTTTCGGGAAAAGAAAGCAGATTTTCCTGCGTTCTTAGAGTTTTTTATTCCTGGTACAACGACCGTGCAAGTGAAGAATCTTCTTATTCTCAAATTTCAAGCCGCGACAGGAACAATACAACTTCTTCTAATCCTGAAAATATCGAAATTTCATTTAAAACCTTTGGTGAAACTTCTTCTAAAAACGAAGGCTGCTATTCGCTTTGTGTAAAATATCCAAGTCAAAAAGAAATGGTATATATTCCATTCGCAAAAATCGAAGACAAAATCTATTTAAATTTTTTCTTGCGGCAAAATTATTCATTAGAAGATGAAGCACCTATAAACGAAAAATATTTTTTGCTGGATATGGGAACGTCCTCTGGCATTACAATTTCGCCTCCTGTAATAAAAAAAGAACTGCTTTGTTATTTTGTTGACGGCTCTTCTGTTTATAGCATAAGGTATTGGCTTTGCGATGTTGAAAATACCAAAGAAATTGCAGATTTTTCCGATGATGAAAAAACTTTTCAAGTTCCAAAATACATTCAGACTTCTGGAAGGCTTTATACCTGTACAACTGGTCGTAGCAAAAAAATAAGGAATGTTCAAAAATCTTCTATCCTTCCGTATGATTTTATAACTGACAAAGAAAATAAAATTTATGCGTACGGAAATCCGTATCTTGTATTTGTGCCAGGAAGTAAAAATCAGGAACAGCTTCAAAAAATTGTTGAAGAAAACAATTCAAAAAGACATCCACCTGTAAGAAATATTTTTCCTGTAAACGATATTGATTTTCATTGGAAAGAGATAAGCGAACTGGAAAAATACAATCCATACACTTGGAATAAACGAAACCTTGACATTCATAAATGATGCGGCAGGGGATTGGCGTCAAAGAAAAACCTCCGTGTTTTTCTTTGATGGACAGTTTTTTGCAAAACTGTCTGCATTGGTTGTAGGTTGCACCTCTTGTGCAACAAAGCGGCAGGGATTGGAGTGGCGCGAATGCGGCCAACCGCAGCGAGCGAGGAGGCTGGAGCGCAAGCGGAACCACGTAAAGCCCGATTTTTGTGAAACGCAAGTGGAGCAAAAAGCCGCCCATAAAAAAATTCTAAAATACAAAAACTTGTTTACAATAAAAATGTGAATAATTGTCTAAATATGGAGTTTTCATTATAATTTTTTAGATTATCAAACATAAAGAGGCTAACCGTGTACACACCAGTAGATCCAAAACCAGATTTTCCAAAACAGGAAGAAGAAGTTTTAAAGTTTTGGGAGAAGAACTCTACATTTAAAAAATCTTTGGAGCAACGCTCGAAAGACGAAGAATTTGTATTTTTTGACGGTCCTCCTTTTGCGACAGGACTTCCTCATTTTGGACATTTTATTCCATCGACGATAAAAGACATAATTCCTCGATACCAGACTATGAAAGGAAAGCACGTTGACCGCCGTTTTGGCTGGGATTGCCATGGGCTTCCTGTAGAAAATTTGATAGAAAAAGAACTCGGTATAAATTCAAAACACGAAATTGAAGCCTACGGAATAGGAAACTTTAACGATAAGTGCAAGGCTTCGGTTTTAAAATATACTGCCGAATGGAAAAAAACGATTACCCGCATGGGTCGCTGGGTTGATTTTGACCGCGATTATAAGACTATGAATCCAGATTTTATGGAAAGCATATGGTGGGTTGCAAAATCGCTTTGGGACAAAGGACTAATATATGAAGGTCAATATATTTTGCCTTATTGCCCTCGCTGTGCGACTGTGCTTTCGACTCACGAACTTGCACAAGGCTACAAAGATGTAAAAGATACAGCGATAACCGTTCGTTTTAAGATTTTAAAAGCTCCTTCGCCTTTAAAAGATTTGGATTTAGAAAATGGAAGAACTTATTTTTTGGCTTGGACTACAACGCCTTGGACTCTTCCTTCAAACCTTGGTCTTTGTATGGGACCTGAAATTGACTATGTTAAGATTTTAGACAAAGCGTCTGGCGACTATTATGTAATGGCAGAAGCAAGGCTTTCTTCCTATTATAAAAATCAAGATGAATATGAAATCCTCGCTAGAAAAAAGGGAATCGATTTTGTTGGAACGACTTATGAACCTCTTTTCCCTTATTTTGCTTATTTGAGTGAGCCTTCAAAGTGCTCTGAGATTTCAAAACAGGAATGCAAACAGGGTGCATTCAGGATGTTCAATGCGGATTATGTTTCTACAGAAGATGGAACTGGAATAGTACACATTGCTCCAGCTTTTGGCGAAGACGACAATAAGATTTTTCAAGGAACAGGAATTCCAAATATCCAGCCAATAGATGCTGAATGTAAGTTTACAAAAGAAGTGCCGGATTTTGAAGGAAGATTTGTAAAAGACTGCGACAAGGATTTGACAGAACGCTTAAAATTAGAAAAGAAACTTGTAAAAAAAGAGCAGTATGAACACTCATATCCACATTGCTGGAGATGTTCAAGTCCTCTTATTTATCGTGGAATAGGTTCGTGGTTCGTAAAGGTTGCAGATTATCACGACAATCTTTTGCGTGCAAATTCTCAAATCAACTGGCAGCCTTCGCACATAAAAGAAGGACGTTTTGGAAAGTGGCTCGAAGGAAGTCGCGACTGGGCTGTAAGTCGTAATCGTTATTGGGGAAACCCTATTCCAATCTGGAGATGCGACAACGCAGACTGCAAGCACTCGCTTTGTGTTGGCTCACGGCAGGAATTAAAGGATTTATCTGGAGTTTATCCTGATGACTTGCACAAACAATTTGTAGATAAGATAAGTTTTACCTGTCCAAAATGCAAAACTGGCACAATGCACAGAATTCCAGAAGTTTTTGACTGCTGGTTTGAATCTGGTTCAATGCCTTATGCACAGCAGCACTATCCTTTTGAGAATAAAGAATATTTTGAAAATCACTTTCCGGCAGACTTTATCTCTGAAGGTTTGGATCAGACTCGCGGCTGGTTTTACACTTTGACAATTCTTGCAAGCCATCTTTTTGACAAACCTGCATTTAAGAATTGCATAGTAAACGGACTTGTTCTTGCAGAAGACGGAAGGAAGATGTCAAAATCTTTGCGCAATTACACAGACCCAGTTGATGCGATAAACAAATTTGGAGCCGATGCTCTGCGCTTGTTTTTAACGCATTCTGCGGTTGTAAAAGCAGATGACCTTCGCTATTCAGATAACGGAGTTCGCGACGTTTTAAAAAATATAATAATTCCACTCTGGTCTGCATACAACTTTTTTATAAGCTATTCAAATGTGGAAGGCTACAAATCTACAGGACATTATTTTGACGACAAAAATCCGCAAAATCCTATGGATGCATGGATAATTTCCGTTGCCCAAAAGATGATAAAAGATGTTTCTGTTGCTTTGGATGCTTACGATTTAAGTTCTGCAATCGATCCTCTGGTAAGTTTTATTGGTGAATTGAACAACTGGTATATCCGCCGTTCGAGAAAGCGTTTTTCAAGAAATGAAAATTCTCTTGACCAGACAGAAGCATACGAAACCCTTTACAGCGTGTTGAGAGCGTTTTGTCTTACAGCAGCACCTTTTATTCCTTTTTTAACGGAGGAGATGTGGCAGAATTTAAAACTCCCAGAAGATAAGGAATCCGTGCATTTGATGGATTATCCTGAATCTGACGAGAATAAGCGCGATACTGTTTTGGAATTTAAAATGGCAACAGTTCAAAAGGCAGTTTCAATGGGACGTTCCTTGCGAAATCAATTTAACTTAAAAAATCGCCAGCCACTTTCATCAGCAGAAATCGTAACTTTGGATAAAGAAGAACGAAAAGTTTTGGAAGATATGCAGGATGCGATTGCCGAAGAGTTAAACGTAAAAAGCGTTCATTTTCACGAAAGGGAGGATGAACTAGTTCAGTATTCGGCAAAGGCGAATTTCCGCACTCTTGGAAAAGAACTTGGTGCAAAGATGAAGAGCGCTGCTCAAATCATAACAACTCTTTCAAATGCTGATATTGCAGCTGTTTTGGCTGGAAAAACTGTTTCGATAGAAGTTGAAGGGCAAAAGATTGAACTCGACAGCCAGAAGATAATAGTTGAGCGAACAGAAAAAGAAGATTTAAAAGTTATAAATGACGGAACAATAACTGTTGGTCTTGAAACAAAAGTTACCGATTCGCTTAAAAAAGAAGGCTATGTGCGCGATTTAATACGTGGAATTCAGGCTTTGAGAAAGGAAAAAGGTCTTACTGTTCAAGATTTTATCGAATTGAAAGTCAGTGGAGATGAAACTTTAAAAGCCGCTTTTGAAATGTTTGAGGATTTAATCTCTTCGACAACACTTACAAAGCGACAGGAGTGGTGTCAAAACCTTTGTGATGCAAGTTCAATCGACGCTGATGACAAAACTTGGAGTGCGAGCATTGCAAAAGTGTAAAAATTCGGGGAGGTTTTTAAAGGGAAAAATCCTTTTTACCTCTCTTTTTTTTGTGTTATCTTTTTTTTCATGTAAATCAACTCCAAAAATAGAGCCAGTTGATATTTTGAATTTGATTGATGGTGACGCTCCTTTTTTAATCTATATTCCTGCAAATTCAAACCAAAAATTCGTAGAGTATGCGATGGTAAAAATGGCTGGAATGAAAGAAGGCGATGCAAAAACGATAGCAAGTCGCTCAAAAAACATAGCGATTTCTACAAATTCCGACGGAGAATTTCAAATTGCGCTTGAAGGAAGTTATCCAAAAATAGGTTTAAATATCGCTTTAGCAGAAAAAAAAGGCTGGAAACAAAGCCTTTCGACTCAAACGGCACTGCCTATGGAATACTATTCTTCTGAACAGTTTGGAATTCAAGTTGCAAGTCCTGAATCTTCTGTTTTGTTTGTAGCGGCAAATGTTGCTCCCATTTTAAAGCGTTATGTAAGCGAACAGCGAAGGTTGATTTTAAAGGCAGAAGAAATTCAGGATTCTGAAGACTCAAAAGTTTTGTCTGACGAAATTTATAATTTTTTAAAAGATAACGATGGAAGAGAGATTCGCTTTTATTCTCAAAATCCAGCAGCTTTTGTAAAAAATTTTTTGGGCAAGGTTGTAAGCTTAGGTCTTGTAACTTTGAGCGGAAGCCTTGTAGAGTCAAATGCCGATAAAACTTTTGCCTTGAAATTAGATTTAATTCTTTCTAGTAGTGCAGTTGCAAAGGCAAGCGTAAAGATGTTAAAACTTGCACTCTTTCCAGTTCCTGCAAAAATAGTTCAGACAGGAGAAACTTCCGTGCAGATTACGGACATTTCCCTTACATATAATCAGTTGCTGAATTTGATAAAATAATTTAGAAAACGGAGTATAAAAAATGAAAAGCAGTGAAAAAATCATCCTAAAAGCCGAAGACATGGACGGTTATCTAAAAGAGCAGGATTTTAAAGACATAAAACTTTTGGAAAGCATGTATGAAAAAACTATAAACTCTTTTGAGCCGCTCGACAAAAAGAGTGTTGTGGAAAATTTCGATAAGATGGGACACGAATTGCAGAGAATCTGCCGTGAACATGAAAGGATAAAAGTTTTTTCTTTTGAGACAGATGCAGGGAGCCATGCTGAAGCGAGTAGGGTTATTTCAAAATTGCGCGATGTAAACACAGGCCATCAGGAGTTTATATATTATGTTCAGCGTGCATACGAAATGCTTTTTCGCCTCGCTTTTACAGATCATTTTGAAAGCAACAAGGGGCATATCGTTGTAAAAACTCCAGTTAATAATCCCGTGCAAAATTATGCAGTTCATAAAATTCCTGATATAGACAACCAGATAGAAAATTCAGTTATGTGCGTTATGCTCCGCGGTGCTCTTTTGCCAAGCATAATAATGTCAAAAGAAGTTGAAGAGTATTCAAGCCACAAATATGTAACTCCTTTTGCACTTTTTAAAATCAATCGTGATGATTCAAAAAACGAAGACGATATGGAATACGTTCTCGATTTAAAAAAGTCTTTTTTTAACCTCGAAGATTTAGATGGGAAGGATTTAATTTTTGCAGATCCTATGAACGCTACAGGTGGTTCGCTAGTTACAGTTGTAAAATATCTTTTACAAAATGGAGTTCGCCCTAAATCTATAAAATTCTTTAACGTAATTTCAGCACTAAAAGGAAGTTTACGCGTTACAAGAGCATTGGAAAATTGTACCTGTTACACGCTTTGGCTCGATCCTGTGTTAAACGAAAAGGCATATATAATGCCCGGCTTAGGTGATGCAGGCGACAGGCTTAACGGTTGCGACAAAAAAGAAAAACCAAGAAACATAATTCGCCTAATTGCAGACTATGGTTCAAATATTTCAGAATTATATAGAAATCAGTTGGCAAAAATTGAAGAAACCGTACTCGAATAAAATAAAATCGATTTTATATTCTATTCTCTTTTCTCTTTTTTTATATTCATGCCAGACAAGCAACGCTTTTAAGGTTCCTGGCGAAACTCAAATTATCGCAAAGAATATAGCTTCTGAATATTTTGCGATTGCAGAAGGCTATATGGATTTAAAAAAATACGATAAGGCAGCCCAATATTATTCTCTTGCGATGAAAAATAAGTCGTTGCGTTTGAGTGCGTATTATAAGATGGCACGAGCGTATGCACTTGCAAGGGATTATGAAAAAGCGCTTTCTTGCTATGAAGATTTAATAAAATTAGATCCAGATAATAAAGATCTTGCTCTTTCGCTTGCATATATAAAAGGTATGTCTGGAAAGATAGACGAGTCAATTTTGATGTACAAGGATTTGAGCCAAAAATATCCAAATGATTCTTCTGTTTTAGAAAATTACATAACGCTCTTGCTCTACATCGGTCGAACAGAGGACGCAGAAGTTCAATTTTATATACTCGCCGAGAAGTTTCCAAATAACGAAAACCTAAAAAATATTTCGGATAAGATTAACGAAGCACTCGATAATCCAACAGAAACAAAAGAAGTTAAAACAGAAAAAGAAGAGAAAAGCAAGTAAACGTTTTCTTAATTGTTGTTTAAGATAAAATTTTTATATTTTTCAGGATTTATCCTAAACGCGATTATTGGAGAAGAAGGCTCATTTTGAGCATGCTTTTCTGCCTCGCTCGCTTCTTTTAATATCCTTTCGCCACTCAAAGTTCTTCCTGCCCTTGCAGAAATTCCCATCGTAACAGGAACTGATTTGTTAGTTTTTGCAATTAAATTGTTTATTTTTTCTAGCAGTTTTTCTGAAAGTGCAACACTTTGGTCTAGATTTGAATTTTTTATAAAAATCGCATAACCGAACGAGCCGTATTCATAAACAGAACAATTCAAATTTAAAGCTCCATCAAAGCAGTTCAAAATTTCGAGGTTTTCATCTTCTAAAAAATTTTCATCTTTCTTAAAAAATTCACTTCTAACGATTAAAACAGAAAAATCTTCATCTTTAGCAACTGATTCAATCAACGCTTCTTCAAGATTTGCCAAGAGGCTTTCTTCTCTTTTAATTGTTATTTTATTCTCTATTTTTTTATCTTCTATAAATTCTTCTTTAAGTTGCAGATTTTGAGTCTGTATATTTTCCTTTTTATCTTCCTCATCTTCAAATAAAACTTTTTTTTCTTCTTCTGTCAAAAAAGGCTCTTGTTGTTCGTCATGGGAGTTAATTTCAATTTTTTTTGAATTTTCATCTGCAATCGAAATCTCGACTTCGGTTCTATCTGTTTTTGCAAAGATTAAAAATGCAAAAGAAATTAAAGTGCCTATCAAAATTATAAAAAACGAATTTTTTGCATAATTAAATACAAGATTGGGATTTAACTTGAAGATTGAAACATCGAGTTCTACGATATTGTTTTGATTTGTTTTTATCTTCGCCGAATAGTTTTTTATATTTTTTGCTTTTGAATTTTCAACATTTTTTGGATAAGAAAATAAAATTTCGTCATCTAATTTTAGAGTGATTTTTTCATAATTTTTTAAATTTCCAATAGATTTTATAAAAAGATTAGAAAATTCGTTTGAACTTAACGCATATTTAGAACAAGCCATCTGTGTATTTTGGGCAAGATTTTGAAAAATTGAATCTGCTCGTTCTTCACCCTTTAATTTTTCAATTAAAATTCCACTAACAAAATACGATAGCGCTAGTAAAAAAATTGCTACTATAAAGATTGAAATCAAGTTGAATGTCTTTTTGGTCATGATTTTTAAGTATATCGTAAGGCGGTATTGCGTGCAAGTTTATAACTTTCGGTTATGGAATGTTTTTTCTCGTAGAAGGCCATTAACGGAAGAAGTGTTAAAAAATATGGATTATCTAAACTGTCGATAAAATCAGCTGGTAAAAGCAAAAGTTGCTTTTTAAATTCTTTTTTAAACGATAAAAAATCAAAATTGGTAAGATTTCCCAAAAATTCATTTTTTTTGGAAGCGATAAAAAAATCCAGAGAAGCTTTATAACTTTCTAAAACTGAATTTGTGTATACGCCTTGTTTTATCTTTTTTAATTTGCCTCTGAACATCAATTCAACAAATTTTGTTTCACAATTAAAAATGCGATTCTGATTTTTTTGATATAAAATATCGAGATATGTGCCTCGTGCATAAGGTTTTCCGTTTAAATATGAAAAATCTGCGCCAAAAAATTCGACTTCTAAAAATCCACAAGTAAATGCCAAATCTGCACAGGCAATCGTTACAGTTCCGCTTCCAGAGTTTAATTTTATAAAGTTATTTCCGCAGAAGTTAGAAGCAAAAGCAGAAAGTGGATGGCCAGAAGAAAAAAATACGATTTTTTTGTGGAGTTTTAATAGTTTTTTTGCGATTGCGGAGTTAGAACAAAGGTCGCAAAAGAAAACTGTATCTTGGCAATTACCTAAATCTTCTAAAAAATGGCAATGCGATATCATCTGTGCGTCAATAGTTACCACTGCCTGCGGAATTATAGAATTTTTTAAAAGAACAGGAAGAGCTGTATCCGTCGAGATTATGCAGTAAAAATCTTTTTTGTTTTTTAATGATTTTATATTTTCGTCTAACGAAGGACCTGCCGCAACTATCAATGCGTTTCTTGTTTTTTGCTCCTTTATAAAAGAAAGATTTTTTTCAAAATTATTTACAGAAGGAGAAAGTTGTAAATTTTCCATTATGTTTTTTTGCCAGATTTTTCCGAAATGACTTTGAACAGAAAAATCTGCCTGAACTGCATCGAGAGCCTGTTTTATTATCTGCTTTATAAAATCACAATTTTTAGGGAAGATATTTTCCCATGAACGCAAAATTGCAAAATTAAGAGAACCGTAAAAAGAAGGAAGATAGTTGTCTATTATTGTTCGAAAAAGTTTTTCTGGAGTTGAAAAAACGACTCTTTTATCTTTAGAAAGTTCTTTGCAGCAGTCGATTTCACAAAGAAAATCAAAATCTTCGTTTAGATTTTCGATTACGATTATCTTTCTGTTTTTATTGTCGTTCAACAATTTTTTTATGTGATAGCCACCTGCAAGACCTACAATTACAAAAAATCTGGTTTCTTTTGAAAATTGTTCTGCAAAAATTTTTGCTTCTTTTTCTGGATCGTATTTTGAACAAAGGGAATGTTCTTGAATAAAAGGGATTTTTAGTCCTGTTTTCGAATTTTCAATTTTTGTATAAAAGCTTTTCATAAAAATCGCCTTTTTATTTTTTCAATAAGAGCAAGTTTTTTTAAGTTAATTTCTTCCTCGATTTTTTTTCCTTCATCTTCATCTTTTGAACGCGCTAAAATTAAATTTTCTTTCGGAAATAACTCTCCAATGTTTTTTTTATCCAAAATGATTTTTTCTGCGATTTTTAAAAGTTGATTTTTTGAAACAACAACTTTTTTTTCATCAAAAAGAATTTTATCGTGATTTTTGCAAAATCTTATGTTCTTCCAATCCAAATCCTTTAGTGGAAAAAGGTTGTTAGAATATTTCCAATTTGAAGAAAGCCGAAAAATCCTTTTATAAAAATTTTCGTTTTGAGATTTAAACCAATTTGCATAAATTTCAAGTGAAGGAGTTGAATTGAATCTTAAAGAAGCAAGCCTTGTTTCCTTAGTAAAAAGCCTTCTGTCAAAATTTTCATCTCGTATTTCAAAAACATTTGGCCTTGCATGTTGAAAACTCGGATTTGGGGCAAGGTCTAAGCCACAAAAATATACATTTGCACTTGTAAGAGCGAGTGCAAGAGCCGCCGCCGTTCCGCTTACAGTTCCGTTTCTGAGCGCATAAATAAAGGGAATCTCAAATTCCTTAAAAAAAACTTCTCCAAGAGATTTTTCATAGCAGAGTGGAATAATCTTATTATTTTTTAATATTTTTTTTGGAAAAGCACTTTCATCGCAAAAAGCAAAAATCGTTGATTGAAGCAATTTTTGTGTTTTTGAATTGAATTCAAGATGTTTTTTTGCCCAAAAACCTCCGTCCGTACTCAAGACCATGTCAGGAATTATTTCTCTTTTTAAAAGTACAGGAAGCGAAGATGACAATGCCAAAATAAAAAACTCGCTTCTAAAAGACTTTATATTTTTTAGTGAAGATTCAAGACTAGAGCCAGAAGCGGTAACTATTATGTCCTTTGAAAATCTTTTTGGAATGTAAACTTTTTTTAGAAGAGAAAAAAAATTAAGAGAATTTAAAAACCATTTCTTTGAAAAATAGGAGCGGGTAAGAAGGACGTTGTTTGAAATTAAAATTGCTTTTTTTATTTCTGACCACACTCTTTGAGTTAAATCTGGTATTGCAGAATTGCAACTAGGAAGGTTTAAGATTCCTGCTGAAAGCAAGGCTTCTTCAGAAAGTGCTGAATAAAGTTTTTGAGCAAAATTTTCTGTTTCAAAAAAATAAAACACTTCATCCCAAAGGTTGTCTGCTTTATAAAAATCTTTAAAAATTCTTATTGCATATAACTTTGCGTTTGGGAATTTGTTCCTTAAAAATTGCTCGCAGTAAGAAAGTCCAGGTTCAATGATTAAAATGCAGGACGGAATAAAATTAAAATTCACGCTTTCAACAAATTTTTGTGCTTCTTTTGAAGGCGAATAAGATGAATGAAAATAAATGCCATCCAATGTGCAAGTTTTTTCGCCATTTTTTGCAAGAGCAAAATTTATTGCAGTTTTTGAAGTTGTCACTAAAATTTTCCCTGTGTCAAAAAGTCTGTAAGTCCTTTTTTATCGTTACAGGTGCCTGCTTTTATTAAAATCATATTTGAAAGTGATGTTTTGTTAAAAAAAGATTTTAAATAATCATTTATCAGTATTTCCAAGATTTTTATCTTAATCTCTTCTTTTGAAAAAATCGCAATTTTGAATTCTCCGCTTTCGTCAAAAAAACAAGCATTTGGAGGTGGAAAAAGTTTTTTTAAATAGAAATAGATTTGCTTAAAAGCGGTAAATTTCATTATTTTAGAAATTTTTTCATCTTTATCGTAAAATTCATTTTGCAAAGAAAGTTTCGAGGTTCCAATAAAAAGTTGTGCAGGGCAGAGATTAAGACCTTTTTCAAAATAATCGTTTTCAAAATTGGATTCCAAAAGAGAAACTGGAACAAGGCTTTTTAAAATTGCAAAATCTTTATTTGAACAATCTTCATCTGCAACTAAAAAGTATGCTCGCTCGCCAGAAAAATCAAAAGGAAAAATGCAAATGGAATCAATATTGAGCCTTTCTTTAGGAGAAAAAAGTTGCAAAAAAGGGTTTTTTTTCTCATCAAAAAAAATCTTACAAACTTCATCTTCAAAATTAAAGCCATTCCAAAAATCTTTTGTAGAAAGGGAATAGGAAATTGTTTCCAAATCAAATCCACAAGAATCGCTCATTACAAAAAAATCCGATATTCGCGAAAAAATGCCATACTTTTTTATACTTAGCAAATCTGAGAGCGAATAAAAATCGATTTTTAAATTTTCATCTTGATTTTTTGATTCAAGTTTTGCAACACGAGCCAAAAGTCCTGTGGAGCGTTTTTGATTTTCTATGTGACTAAAAAGCCCCATTATGACAATCCCAATTCCTTAAAAAGTTTTTTGTAAGTGTTGAATTGCTCTGATTTAGCAAATTCCGCAATTTTTTCTTCAGGAAGATTTTCTAAAAGTTGATCCATATAAGAAAGAACTGATTTTATCTCTTCTTTTAAATCACCGGAAACAGCATCTTTTGCCAATTCTTCTGGCAATGGTTCTTCAGAAAGATAGTCAATTTTTTCTTCTGTCAAACTCTCTGTAATAGGAGGATCTTCTTTTGTCAATTCTTCAAATGGATCTAATTCTTTTTGAGTTTCCTCAGAAGATGTTAGGTTGCTTATTTCGCTTTCATTCATAAAATCTGTTGAACTTGAATCAACTAAAATATCTTCTGGTTTTGGAATGCTTATCTCTTGTGGAAGCTGAGAATCTTGAGTTTCGGTATAATCAATATTTTCAAGCGAAGAGTCATCTATATCTTCTTCTAAAGTTGAAAAATCCATTGAAAGACCGCTTTCCTCATAAAAATCATCCTCTGGAATTTCAATTTCGCTGTCAACATTTCCTAAGATGTTTTCTTTAGAAAGTTCAGTTTCGTTTTCTTCTTGAGATTTTTCTTCCAATTCCTCGTTTTCGTTCAAGCTGTCTTGAGCAAACTCAGGGGAGTTTTCGCTTAGCTGTTCTTCTTTTTTGTTCTCTTGAGTTTCATCTTCATCAAGCAGAGTATGTTCCGCTTTATCATCTTGTTTTGAGTCTTCATCAAGTACTATTTCTTGATTTTGTTCAACTTCAACACTTTCGTTCTTTTGAGAATCTTGAGCAGGATTTGCCTGTGTTATATCCGCACTGTTTAAGATGTTGTCGAGTTCATCTGTAGAAAGAGCAATCGTGTCATCTTCATCTGTTAAATCAAAAAATCCTTCGTCATTTTGCGAGCCATCGTCTTCTATGATTTTTGCAGCATCTTTTGCGGTTTTTAAATCTTCAAATTCTTTTTTTAGAGACGCAATATCATCTTTTAAAGCTGAAAGTTCTCCTACAATCTGGCTGAACATAGCATTCATCTGTTCAGAAGGTTTTTGTTCTCCCATATCATCTTCATCCAAAATTGGAGCTTTTATGGAATCAGCAAAATTTTGAGTAATCTGGTCGTCCTTTTCAGCTTCGCCGTTGCCTGTTGAGTCTTCGTTTTCTGAAAAATCTTGCATATCTTCGTCAAGAATTTCATCATCATCTAAGAAAGAAGAAGTTTCTTCGTCAAAAGTGTCAGGAATTTCTTCATCGTCTTCCACATCGGAATCTGCAATCGTGTCGATTTCATCATTAAAATCCGTGATATTTTCGCTTTCGACTTGTGAAGTTTCGTTTTCAACAGGAATTTCATCGATCGTTTTTACAAGGGCATTTTCTTGATTTTCAGTGTTTAAAGCCTCTGCATTTTCGTCTTCCACATTGTCAAGAATAGATTGAACATCAAAGTCATCTTCTCCTGCTGTCTTAAAATCTGCGTTAGAAAAATCATTAGAAACTTCATCCTCTTGTGTTTTGTCTTCGTCTGCAATAACACTAAAATCTTCATTTTCATCTTTTAAAAGAATATCTTCTTCTTTTTGTTCATCTTGTATCGTAGCATTCTCTTGCGTTGAGCTTTCTAGAGGATAAAGTTCAACTTTATTTTCTACTTTTTCAGTGGAATTATTTTCTGAAGTATCATCAAATCCAAATTCACTTAAATTGACCTCTTCTGTATTTTCTAAAACAGAAGATTTTGAATTTTCTTGAGAAGAATCGCTCGAATTTGAATCGTCAATGTCAAATTCGCTTAAATTGACTTCTTCAGTTCCTGCCATGATAGATTTATTTTCTTCTTGGATAGGCGATGTTGCGGTTGTTGAATCATCGTCAAAAGAAAAATCAATATCAAAAATATCATCGTCAGAGTCGGGTTGTGAAGATTGTGAGGTTTGAGAAGTTTGCACAGTTTGTTCAACAGGATCTTCTTGAGCATCTAAGGAAACTGCAATATCTTCTTCTGGAGCTTTTTCTTGCTGGATTTTTTTGTTTTGAACAGGTTGCTCATTTGATAGAGCATTAGCTTCTTCTTTTTCTTTTATCTTGTTCTCGTCTGGACCTGTTTCAAATATTCCTCCTTCGATAAATTCATCGAGAGAAATTTCTTGTTCGCCAGTTTCAGAAGTTTTTTCATCTTCTGTAGCAGAGTTTTTTTCTGCATCAAAGGTCATATTTTCTATTGCTGATAATTCTGTTTGCGATAAAGAGGAGTTCTCACTTTCATAATCTGAAAATTGATTTTCATCTACAATGTCTAGGGATGAAAAATCAGGTAAATCTGTATCAAGATTAAATGAATCGTCGTTTTTATTTTCTTCGGAGGAAATTACAGTTTTAGGCGGTGTCTTGACCCAAACGCCGTAACTGTCAAGTTCGTCCATGTTTTTTAAATCGCTCATAAGGTCCCCTTCTTATCTATAGTTATCGTCTTAAATATCGGCATAGAATTGCAATTTCTTCATAAAAAAGAAAAAACTCGCAATATATAACAATTATAACACTACAGACTTTCAAAGTCTATTGAGTAAAAAAGGAAAAAAAACTGGCATCATTTTTAGCTCATAAATACTAACCAAAATCAAAAAAATTGCCGATAATCAATCTATCATGAAAAAATTCGGTTTTTTATATGCAGCTGCTGTAGGAACCTTTGTATATGTACTCTTTTCTTTTTTTTGGGGATGCGACGGGCTTTTTGTACAGAGGCAGCAACGTGAACAAAAGAGAATTTTAAATGCACACACCGAATCTATTCAAAAGATAAACGATTCTCTAATCCTTGAAAAGACGGCTTTGGAAAAGGATCCTGATGTTATAGCAGGACTTGCAAAAAAACTAGGCTTTGTTTCTGAAGGCGACAAGCTTGTAAAGATAAATGGTCTTTCTTTTGATTCAAAAACGATGTATGATGCAGGTGTACCCTTAAAGGCACTGGAAAGTGAATATATGCCTGAATGGGTCAGTAAAATTTTGGGAATGCTTGCGTTTTTAGCTGTTTATCTTTATTTTTTGACTAAGGATATAAAAGCGGGACTTTTCCTGAAGAAAAAAAATCCAGTTTATTTGGAGGGTATTCCTGTCTATGATTTGCCGCAAATCTGATAAAGAATCTTGCTTGATTGCTGCCGATTACATAAGGCATGGAAAGGTTGTTATTTTGCCGACTGAAACCGTATATGGTTTTTCGGGAATTGTAGACGGAAGGCATTATTCATATCATACAGATAAAAAAATTCAAGAGATAAAGGGCAGGGAAGAAAGCAAGCATTTTATCCAGCTGCTTGCAAAAATCGAAGATTTAAAAAAATACACAAGGGATGTTGTTCCTGATGAACTTTTAAAACTTTGGCCAGGGCCTCTTACAATAATCGTTCACACTTTTGCAAAAGACGGAAATTTTGCTACCACAGCGTTCCGTTGCCCTGGAGATGAGTGGCTTAGAAAAGTTATAGGCGAATGTGGTGCACCAATCTATTCTACAAGCGTCAATAAAAGCGGTAAGCCAATTTTGGGTAATATACTTCAAATTAAAGAAGAATTCGGAAAAGATGTTGATTTAATCGTTGAAGACGGAGACAAGACGGAAAATAGACCTTCAACAATCGTTTCTATTGGCGAAGACGGAAGCGTAAAATTGGTTAGGCAGGGTTGTTTGGACGTAAGTTTTGCGTTGTAAATTTCCAAATCGCTAAGCTTAATTTTTATTTTTTTGTCCAAGTAATATTTTCGATTCCAGGTTCTGCTTTTTGTGATTGAGCGGATTCTATAATTGTATTTTTTGTTCCAGAAAGCGTGTCTTTAGAAGCCATTGAAAAATTCCATTCGATTGGATTTGCAGTTTGAGCAACTTGTAGAGCAATATCTCTTGGCAGGCTAGGATAAAACGATGCGTTTGGTTTTCCAGTTTGAGTTATAGTTATTTCTGAGCGGCTTTTTGCTTTTACTAAAATATTCATAGTCGCTCCATTCTTTAAGATTATAAATCCCCGTCCACCACGCAGAATAACTATTTTGTCGGAAAAAGGCTCGCCGCTCCAAGTTCCAGAAAGGCTTTCTACACTAAAAGGTTCATCTGCTGAATTTTCTGTTTTTGTAAGGGGGATATCATTTTTTTCTGGAAAGTTGATATTGTTTTTTAGTGGCGAAAAAAGTTCTTCGAGGCTTTCTTTTGCGCCTGTGAGCATTTTGTAATATGAATCGTAAAATCTTGATTCTTTTAGAATTTTTGCTTTATCAGAAGTTTTTGCGTAAAAATCGCAATGCCAGTTTATGTTTTGAGTTTCGGTTTTTTGAGAATTTATTTCGGCATAAAAAACTATTTTAGAAGGTTGATTTAGAGTTATTTCTGGAGGGGACGTTAAAATTTTTGCAAGGTCAGGTCTCTTGTCAGAGACAGAAAGCCCATCGATAGAATTGAGTTGAGTAAAAAATAAATCTTGAGCCATCTTTAGCATATTTGTATCTTGACTGGAAGAAACAACTCCGTAGTAATCAACCTGAAGTTTTTGTGCGTTCAACTGGAGAGTAGCTTCGATTATGAAAAATAAGGCTATTTTGGCTTTTAAAAATCCTTTCAAATAAAAATTCTCCGCATTTTACGAGAGGATAGATTTTTTAAATTCTCGGCTCAATTCTCTATTTATATCTCTTTCTTTTATAGAAGCGCGCTTGTCAAACTGTTTTTTTCCTTTGCAGATGCCTAAATTTATTTTTACACGCCCATTTTTAAGATAAAAATCGAGAGGAATCAATGTGTATCCTTTTTCATCAACTTTTCTTTTAATCCTTTTTAATTCTTCTTTGTGAACCAAAAGTTTTTTGACTCTGTCTGGGTTGTGATTAAAAATTGATGAATACTTATATTCAGAAATGTGAAAATTGCGCACCCAAAGTTCTCCATTTATTATCTCCGCAAAAGAATCGTTAAACGAGATGTTTCCTGCCTTTACGGACTTTACTTCTGTTCCTTCTAAAACAATTCCGCATTCATAAGATTCTTCGACAAAATAATCAAATCTCGCCTTTTTGTTTTGTGCTATCATCTTTACACTTTCTGACATAAGCCGATTATATTGTGATTAGGTTTACCTTGCAACTACGCAAAAAAAAAGGTATGGTTTTACAATGTTTCGCGACATATATTCGATTTCATACAGGATGAGGCGAAAACTTTACAGAAACATCTTTGTTTCGCTCGTCTCATTTTTTTCCTGTTTTATGGCAGTAAATTTGATAATCGCCTTTCTCTTTTATCCTGTAAAATCTCAATCGGATTCTATGCTTCCAGAACTTTCTGAAAAGAGCGTTGTCTTGATTGCCCCGTTTTTGAAAAAGCCAAGTCGCGGACAAATCATGCTTGTAAAAAGCAATCTCGATGAAGAATATACTCCATTTCAAAAAATTGTTGATTTTATAGTAAGGTTTTTCACCGCTGGAAGAATCTCTCCTTTTTCCGATAAAAATGGAATAAAGCCGTATTTAAGAAGGGTTGTGGGAATTCCTGGCGATACAATCTACATAAAAGATTATCTTGTCTACGTAAAGCCGTTGGCGCAAAATCAGTTTTTAACAGAATTTGAACTTACAAAGGTAAAATACAATTTGACTTTTCCAAACACAACTTTAGGAATCGATAAAAGTCTTGGCGCTGTTGGCAATACCGAAGTTCTAACTTTAAATGAAGGCGAGTATTTTCTTTTAGGCGACAACCGTTTGGAAGCATTGGATTGCAGAATTTGGGGCAAGATGA
Organism: Treponema pectinovorum; assembly: GCF_900497595.1. Lineage (NCBI taxonomy): Bacteria > Pseudomonadati > Spirochaetota > Spirochaetia > Treponematales > Treponemataceae > Treponema > Treponema pectinovorum. Next base: position 374,740 of record NZ_UFQO01000001.1, on the reverse strand, counting down.
AGGCAGATTCTTTTGAAGGGCGAGCGCTTTTTGTATATTTTCCATTTGATAAATTGAGATTTTTTTAGATAAAAAAATGGAATATTCCCTTTATGTTCACATTCCGTTTTGCACGCAAAAGTGCGATTATTGTGATTTTTTTAGCATTAACAATTCAAAAAAAAATCTTGCAAAGCCAGACTCCACCTATATTGATTGTGTTTTAAATGAAGTCGTCTTTTATGTAAAAAAATATTCAATTACCGCTTGGTCTACAATCTACATCGGAGGCGGAACCCCAAGCATTTTAAAAGGTGAACTGGTTTACACTCTTATCTCGTCCTTAAAAAATCTTTTTAAAGATAAAAAAGTAAAAGAAATAACTTTGGAAGTAAACCCAGAAGATGTTTGTGCAGAGCTTTTAGAAAATTCAAAAAGGGCTGGCGTTACAAGAATTTCGATGGGAATTCAAGCCTTGGACGATAAGAGTTTGACTCTTATAAACAGAAAGAGCGATGTAAAAACTGTTTTGCATGCTTTAGAAATTTTAAAGGCGAATTGGAAAAATAGACTTTCTGTTGATTTTATCGCAGGGCTTCCAGGTCAGACATATAAGTCCTTTGGAGCGCAGTTTGATAAAATTTTTGAATATCCTGTAGATCACATCTCCTTATATACCTTGACCGTTGAAGAAAAAACTCCTCTTTATAAAAAAATTACGGACGGAAAAATAAAATGGAGCCAAGAAAAAGCCGACCGAATGTGGATTTTAGGGCGAAATTTGCTTGAAAAAAAAGGATTTTATCAATACGAAGTAAGTAATTTTGCAAAGCCCGGTTTTGAAAGCCTGCACAACAGCGTTTACTGGAACCTTGAAAATTACATTGGTGTTGGAAGCGGTGCAACTGGAAGCTTATATTTTGAAGGCGTGCGCTGGACAAACACTTTGAATATAAAAAAATATGAAGATTTCTGGAAAAATTTTCAAAGCAGTCAAAATTTAGACGCGGAGAAAAAAAACTTGCAGGAAATCGAGCAAAAAATTGAAAGCGTAAGAAATGTAGAAAAAATCTCCAAAAACGACGAAATTTTTGAATATCTTATGATGGGTTTTAGAATGAAAAAGGGCGTGAGTTCTCAAAAATTCTTTAAGCGATTTGGACTTAACCTTGAAGAAAAGATAGGAGTTGAAAACGGAGTTTTTTTTGAATGGAAAGAGCGAAAGCTTGCTTCTGTTTTTAAAACAGAAGATGACACATTTTATGCTTTGAATAAGAAAGGGCTTATGCTTTTGAACAGATTTTTGGAATCAATATTGTAAATACAGTTCCTATACCAATTTGAGATTTTACATCGATTTTCCAATTATGGGTTTCTAAGATGTTTTTTACGACAGAAAGCCCAATTCCATGTCCTTCTTCTTCACGGCTGTTTGATGCTCTGTAGAAGATGTCAAATATAAATTGAATGTCTTTATCCTCAATTCCAATTCCAGAATCTTCTATTGAAACAGTTATAAAATTTTCATCTTCAACGGCTTTTATCGTGATATTTCCATTTTCTTTTGTGTAACGCTGTGCATTTGAATAAAGATTTTCCAGTGCTCTAATTACGAGTTCTTTGTTGTAAAGAACATTGCTGTTTTCAGAAATATTTATTTCAGTTTTGACATTTCTGTTAAAAATTTTACTGCTGTTTATGCATGATTCTTCAAATTCCTTTAGTAAAGGCAGAATAGGCTGAACTGTCAACTTATCTTTCCAATCGTTTGTTTCCAATTTTACAAAGTTTATAAGAGAGTTTATCATAGTCTCAAGTTGTTTTGTTTTGGATATTAAAATTTTTATAGATTTTGCAACATCATCTGGATTCTTTACAATCCCGTCTTCAACAGCTTCTAGATAACCTTTTATAACTGCAATCGGAGTTCTCAAGTCGTGGCTCATTCCCATGATGAATCTTTTTCTTCTTTCATCATCTTCTTTTAGGGCGAGTCGCATTTTTTCCAAATTTAGTATGAGGTCTGTTATTTCATTTTCACCGCGGTTAGATTTTCTTCTTTCGATGGAGTGTCGAATTTCTTTATTTGCAAGCCTTTTAGTTGAATTTTGCAAAAAATTGATTGAACGAGTTATTGTCCTTGAAATGTGTAACGTAAAAAGAATGCAAGCCAACTCTAACGACCCTGTAAGAAGAAGGGTGAATAGAGTCAGCTTTTCTGAACTTATGCTATAACCTGTGGCAATATGCTGATTTACAGGAATCGTAGTTAAAGCAATTATTGGAATAAGTACGACAAGCAGAATGAATAAGTTCAACTGATGTTTGATTTTCATCAGTTGCTACCTTTTTCAAACTTATATCCCATCCCGAAAACTGTTTTTATATATTTTGGATTAGAATGATCATCTTCTATCTTTTTTCTGAGCCTTTGAACGTATACGGCAACGGCAGTTATATCGCCATATTGCGCTTTCCAAACTTCGTTATATATTCTCTCTGGACCTAAGGTTTCGCCTTCATGCGAGATTAAAAATTCCAAAACTTCATACTCTTTTGTAGAAAGAGGAATTTTTTCCGGACCTTTTTTCAGAACGCAGCTGTTTAATAAAACTGTATAAGGTCCAAAATCATAAGAGGCCTCCGCAGCAGCAGTAACCTTTGCTTGTCTGCGTATTATAGCTTCAACCCTAGCAACTAAAACTTTTGGTGAATACGGTTTTGTAACAAATTCGTCTGCACCATCACCAAGCCCATTTATTATGTCTTCATCTGCATCGCGTGCAGAAACTATTATAACAGGAAGCGAAGAATTGTATTCTTTTCTGAATTTTGTAAGAAATTCAAATCCGCTCATTCCGGGCAAATTTAAATCTAGGATTATCAAATCTGGCATTTGGCGATCGATATAGGTAAACGCGTCTTCAGCCGAGCCTACAGAATCAACCTGCATTCCTGATTTTGTTAGATACATCGAAACAAGTTCTGCCATTTCTGGTATGTCTTCGATTACAAGAATTTTTGAGTTCATATTGCATTTCCTTATTATATTATAAAAATAACACAGAATTAAAAAAGTGCAAGTTTTTATAACAGGCTATTAACTTTTTTTTGTAATATTATAAAATCTGTTATAAAATGTAAATGTTTACATCATTTTTTTTGTATGAGATTTGTGCGGTATATTGATTATAAGAGACTGATTTTGACAAAAAACAACAAAAAACTGTGTGCAAATCGGATAAAATTTTTTTTGTACTTGACGATAAATGAATAAGAAGGGAAAATAAAACGATGATTTCAGTTACTCGGTTGGATGGGAAAAAGTACTGGATAAATCCACACATGATAGAAAGTATGGAAAACACTCCTGACCTGACTATCACTTTCCTTTCAGGTAAAAAAGTTATGGTCAAGGATTCACCTGATGAATTGATTGAAAAAATAATTGATTATCGTAACCGGCTTGAAATCTCCAAACAAGAAATTTAATCTTTTCTCGATAAAATATGATTAAAAAGCTAGGTGGGATTTAGGAGGAAGCTTTTTATGGATATTGCGTCAATAATCGCAGTTGTTGGTGGTGCTGCTGTAATCGTGCTCGGTGTTGTAACTTCGGGTGGCTCTCTCGGCGGTATTATTGATATTCCGTCCGTATTCGTAACCGTTGGCGGTTCTTTCTTTTCTCTATTCTTTGTTGCTCCATTAAAGCAGGTCTTAGGAATGTTTGGCGTTTTAGGACGCTGTTTTAAAACCTACGATTATGGAGAAAAAAATCTCATACAAAATATGGTTGCCCTTTCTGAAAAAGCAAGGCGTGAAGGAATTCTCGCCCTAGAAGAAGGTTTGGATGATTTGGATGATCCTTTTATGAAGTCCGGACTTAGAATGGTTGTTGACGGCACAGATGGAAATATAATCCGTGCAATATTGGAAAATGAGATGAGCCAAATGGAAGCTCGCCACCTATCTGGTATAAACCTTGTTAACCAGTGGGCAGGTTTTGGTCCAGGTTTTGGTATGATGGGTACTGTAATTGGTCTTATTGGTATGTTGAACAACCTTGAAGATAAATCATCTTTGGGACCTAACATGGCGGTCGCTTTGATTACTACATTGTACGGTTCCATGCTTGCAAACTGGTGGTTTGGACCTATGGCACAAAAACTCATCGCTCAAAATAGCGCTGAAATGGCTGCAAAAGAGATGGTTTTGGAAGGTGTACTTTCAATTCAGGCAGGAGATAACCCTAGAATTCTTGCAATGAAACTTCTTACTTATCTTGATCCAAAAACTAGAAAAGTTATAGAGGGCGATGTTCTTAAGGATTAGAGTTTAGATGGCAAAAAAAGAAAAAAAAGCACCAGAAAAACCGTCAACCGCGTGGCAGGGCACCTATGGAGATATGATTACCCTGATGCTCTGCTTCTTTGTCATGCTTTATGATCCTTCAGAAGTGGACACAACTCAACTTGCTCAAATTCAAGCCTCGCTTGCAGTTCAAACAGAATCTATGGAAAATCCAACTCCCATGGGTGGAATGTCGCTTACTGCTGGTCGCCTTGCAGATTTGGGAAATACAATAAACAGCCTTCCTTCAGTAGAAAAAGGAAAGTCGCTTGGGCTTGCCAAAAAGAAAGCGATTTCGCTCTTTGCCCCAGAAATTCATTCTGCAAAGATAACAGTTTCTTCCGATGAGAGAGGAGTTGTCATCACTCTTGCTTCAGATGCTTTTTTTGAAGAAGGCAGTGCAGAGTTAAATATAGATGAAACTCGCGATATTCTCCTAAAACTTTCAAAATTTTTTCAAGAAAGCGAAATTCAAAACAGAAGATTTAGAATAGAAGGGCATACGGATTCTAATCCTGTTGCAAACGATAAATATCCTTCAAATTGGGAACTTTCTGCCGCTAGGGCTTTAAATACTCTTCATTATCTTGCGGATTTTGGCGTAGATGAAAGAAAGTTTTCGATTGCGGGTTATGCGGACACAAGACCTGTTTTTTCAAACGATACAAAGGAAGGGCAGGCTTATAACCGTCGCGTAGATATAATAATTCTTGATGAAGGACATTTTTAAGATATTTTTTAACTTTTACAAGAATAATTCCGATAAAATGAAAAGGGGTAAATTTTATGGCAGATGATAATGATTTAGATCTTAACGATGACGGTGCAGGGGATGATTTAGCTTCTAGCCCTAAAAAAAGCAAAGGTCTCGGTGGAATTCTTCCTGTACTCCTAAAATGGATTGCAATTGGTCTTGCCGCCATAATTTTGATAGTTACGGTTGTTGTTGTGACGATGAAGATTATTGGAGGAAATCAGTCCCAAGTTGCTGTAGTTCCGGTTACAGAAGAATATTCTTCTAATAAAGAAATTTTAGATTGGTATAGTTCTCTTGGTTCTATAAGAACAAAAACGAGCGATGTAAATCCTGCATCTGTAAATGTTGAAGTTGTTTTGGGATACAAAAAAGACGATAAAGCGACATCTACAGAAATTACACAGAGGACTGTAGAACTTAAAGACTTCTTGCGTAGGTATTTTACTCAAAAATCTTACGAAGAATTGAGGCCTCAAAACGAAGAGGGGCTTCGTATAGAAATAAGAAATGCGATAAATGATTCCATTTTGAGCAGTTCAAAGATAAAAGATGTTCGCTTTATGCAGTTGGATGTCATTCAACAATAGATAAGCGTTTTTAAGGTGGATAAGGCATGAACGAAGTCCTGTCACAAGACGAAATTGATCAACTCTTGCAAGCCATAAGTTCTGGCGATGCGGATACAACCGATTTTAAGCCAGTAAACGATACTCGCAAGATAAAAATTTATGATTTTAAACGTCCCGACAAGTTTTCAAAAGAACAGATAAGAACGGTTTCAATCATGCACGAAACTTTTGCCCGTCTTACTACAACTTCGCTTTCTGCCCAGTTACGCTCTCTTGTTCATGTACATGTAGCTTCTGTAGACCAGTTAACCTACGAAGAATTTATCCGTTCAATTCCAACTCCAACAACGCTTGCGGTAATCAATATGGATCCTTTAAAAGGAAATGCAGTTTTAGAAATTGACCCTGCAATCACTTTTAGCATGATAGACCGTCTTTTTGGTGGAACTGGGCAGGGTGCTAAGGTTAGCCGCGACTTAACGGATATCGAACAGTCTGTAATGGAAGGAATAATAGTTAGAATTCTTGCAAATATGAGGGAAGCGTGGACTCAAGTTATAGATTTAAGACCTCGTCTAGGACAGATTGAAACAAATCCTCAGTTTGCACAAATTGTACCTCCTTCTGAAATGGTAGTTCTCGTAACACTTGAAACAAAAGTTGGCGAAGAAGAAGGGATGATGAACTTTTGTATTCCTTATCTTACTATTGAGCCAATCATTTCAAAACTTTCTTCGCAATTCTGGTTTTCTTCTGTCAGAAGAAGTTCTACAACCCAATATCTTGGAACTTTAAAAGAAAAACTTTCCGACGTAGATATGGATGTTGTTGCGGAATTGGGAACTATAAATATGCCAATACGCGATGTGCTTGCACTCAGAAGCGGAGATGTTGTAAGGCTTTCTACTGTAAGGGTTGGGGAACCGCTTACGCTTAGCGTTGGAAATAAGAAAAAATTCTACTGTCAGCCAGGTGTTGTCGGTAAAAATATGGCAGTTCAAGTAATCGGTAAGATTGCTGGAAGCGAAAACGAAGATTTTGAAGAACTATCCGTAGAAGGAGATGAAACATATGAGTGATGGTGCTATTTCACAGGACGAGATTGATGCATTGTTGTCTGGAGTAGACATTGGTGGAATTTCTGGCTCTTCAAGCGGTGCGCCTGTAAACTTAGATATAGCCGTGCTTGAAAAATTTGCAGACGGGATAAAAGGCGAGTTGAACTCAAAACTCAATTCTATGACTGGAAGCGAATTTACTATTGCAAAGCCTACCGTAGAAACTTGCGATCGCGACGTGCTCCTTTCTAAATTGCCAGAGATGGTTGTTGCTGTAATGTCGGATTTTTCTGTCGGGCTAAAAGGCGATCATCTTTTTATACTTTCTCCAGAATTCAGTCAAAAAATTACAGGACTCGTAAATAAAGAAGAGCAGGCAGAACTCGATGATATGGCTTTGTCCGTAATTTCTGAAGTTGTTTCAAATCACACTGGAACAGAAATTACCCAGTTGAGTAAAGATGGAAAACTTCCTGGTCTTGCTTCAAATCCACCAGAAAGCGTTCACGTTCCAAAAGCGATGGTTCGCATTCCGCAGGGAACTTTCGTCCTTTTTACATATACTTTTACTCTGGACGGCACAAATTACGTTCTTTGGGAAGCGATTTCAAGCGATGTTGCATCTGGAATGATTTCTGCTTTGGGTGGAGATGCACCTTCAGCAATTCCTTCTAGTGGTGCGTTGAATGCAAATGACCTCGGCAACTTGATGGGAAATATGGCTTCAAATCAACCGCAAATGCAAATGGGTGGTATGAACATGGGAATGGGTATGAATATGGGAATGCAAAATCCTGGTATGGCTCAGCCTATGATGATGCAAAACAATCCTATGGGACAGGTCATGGGAATGAATACTCCAAACGTTCAGTCTGTTCAATATCCAAATTTAATAGGTGGAGCTTCTACTACAGAACAGGGAAATATCGGTCTTATCATGGATGTTTACATGGAGATGACCGTAGAACTTGGACGCACAAAAAAGCAGATAAAAGAAATTCTTGGGATGGGCGAAGGTACAATCATAGAGCTTGATAAACTTGCTGGTGAACCGGTTGATATTCTCGTAAACCACAAACCAATTGCAAAAGGCGAAGTTGTAGTCATCGATGAAAACTTTGGAGTTCGTGTAACAGAAATTCTTTCTCCTATGGAAAGGGTTTCGGATTTGCGCTAAAACTTTTAATCTATACCGCTTTTACGTGGGGATGTTTAAGCGGTATAAAATATTTTGGGTGGGAAAATGAAAAATAAAAAACTCTTGGCATTTTGTGCCATACTCTCTTTTTTTGTCTTTTTTAATCAGAAATTTTATTCTCAAAATACCGAATCTCAAAAATCAGAGAATTCTCTGCAATCATCTTCAACTGCTTTTGATATTTCAACAGATCCTTCTCAAATTCAACTTACGGATTCTTCTCCAACAAATCTCTCTTCTCAAAAGGAGCCTTCTACAATTTGGCTCTTTGTAAGGATGATATTTGCACTTGCCATAGTTGCAGCCTTTGCGTATGGAATATTTTATTTTATGAAGCGCAATGTAAAGAACGCCAACGATAACGATCCTTTTTTGCGAAAAGTCAGTCAAATAACTTTAAGCCCCGGAAAATCTGTTCAAATTATAACCTTGCAGGAAAGTGCCTATCTTATAGGTGTGAGCGACCAAAATATCAACCTTATTGGAAAAATTGATGACAAAGAACTTGTAAATGCGATGAATCTCTATGCAGATAAAAATGAAAGAGTAAAAAAGCCAAAATCTTTTTCAGAGATTTTAGAAATCTTTATGCCACAAAATAAAAAAACAGACGAAAGTATATATTCAGCAAATTCAAATATGACTTCTCAATCCATAAAAGACAGCCTGAAAAAATTAAACGAAGAATAATGGCTTTAAGGCGGTAATTCGAGATGACAAAAGATTTTATTCCTAGAAAAAAACGATTTTTAACTTTTATGTTTTTAGCCTGTTTTTCGCTTATATTCATCAGTCCGTTGGGTTCTCAAAGTGAACAAAACAGGAATTTTCCTAGTGGTTCAACTCAAGGAACAACACAGATGAATCCAAATGTCAGAAATTTGAATATTCCAAATGTTGACATAAGGATAACTCAACCTCAAACAGGAAGGCAGATGGCATTTAGCCTTCAACTGCTTCTGCTTTTAACTGTTTTGTCTCTTGCTCCAAGCCTTTTGATTTTGATGACCTGTTTTTTGCGCTTTTCTATAGTTTTGGATTTTATAAAAAGAGCGCTTTCCCTCCAACAAGTGCCACCAACTTCCGTTTTAAATGGAATCGCACTTTTTATGACGCTTTTTGTGATGTGGCCGGTTTTTCAGCAGATTTATTCTTCATCTTTTAAACCCGTAAGCGATGGCGAGATTACGATAGAGCAAGCGTACACACAGGCTGAAAAACCTTTAAAAACTTTTATGTATTCTCAAATGTACAACGACACTTCTTACATAAAAACTTTTATGTCTATGGCTCGCCTTGAAACTCCAAAAACTTTGGACGATGTTCCGCTGTATGTAATAGTTCCTGCCTATATTCTGCACGAACTTACGGTCGCTTTTAAGATAGGAATAATTTTGTACATTCCGTTTATCGTAATTGATATGGTTGTCGCCAGCATATTGATGAGCATGGGTATGATGATGTTGCCTCCTGTTCAAATTTCAATGCCGTTTAAACTCATGCTTTTTGTCTTGGTTGACGGCTGGGGGCTTTTGACTCAGCAACTTTTTATTTCTGTCATCAGATAGGTTGGTAATTAAAAACTGTTTTGGAGGAAGATGAATGAGCATTGGATATATTGTTTCGCTTATGAGAGGGGCGGTCTATCAGGTTTTTGTCTTGTGTGCTCCAATTTTGGGAGCGGCTTTGATTGTGGGACTTATTGTTGCAATTTTTCAGGCGACTACATCGATTCAAGAACAAACTTTAACTTTCCTTCCAAAAATGCTGATAATACTTGGAATGCTTGCACTTTTAGGCGGATGGATGTTTGCAAGCCTCAGAGGCTACACATTCAACCTTTTTTACATGATCCCAGAACTTTCTAAATAGACTTTAAGGAAAGTTTATGCTGGAAAAAATCGTTTACGCAGCACCTTTTTTTATCCTCGTGGCAGCCAGATGTTTTTCTTTGATTTTGACTATGCCGCTTTTTTCTATGCGGACAGTTTCTAGGATTGCAAAACTCGCTCTTACAGGATATTTGGCATATCTTTTATTGCCACAGGTAGATATGTCATCTTATCGCACTTATATCGGAAATGATGGTGCGTTTTCTCTCAATTTTATTTTATTGGTAGCAGGCGAAGTTTTGATAGGAATTACAACAGGTTTTTATGTAAGCATAATCTTTGCAGCTTTTAGCACGGCAGGTCAGTTTTTTGCTTTTCAGATGGGTTTTTCTGCATCGGAAGTTTACGATGCTTTAAGTCAGGTAGAAAATCCATTGATGGGGCAATTTTTTAACCTTATAGCGATGCTTCTTTTTTTGCAAAATCACGGAGCACAGCTTCTTTTTTCGAGAGGGCTCATATCAAGTTTTTCTACGATGAATGCACTCAATATTGTAACTGCCGCAGGACGCAACGAAATTGTAAGCTTTATGCTTTCTGGTTTGACAAAACTTTTTGCAGACGCATTTGTTATTGCCCTTCCTGTTATGGGTGTTCTGCTTTTAGTTTCTATAACGACAGGAATTTTGGGAAAAGCGGCCCCTCAGATGAATTTGCTTTCGGAAGGTTTTCCTATAATGATTTTGCTTTCATTTTTTATAATTACAAATCTTATGAATGTGCTTTCCGATTTTTTTATGAATGCTTTTAATTCTGGTTTTTATGATTTACAAAATTTGATGGCTTTTTTTAGAGGAAGTGGAGGTCAATAAGGATGGATTTTAGTCAGATTGACCTTCAGTGGTTTGCAGCCGAAGACGAAGGAAGAACAGAGGAAGCTTCCGAGTTAAAAATTCAGCGTGCAAGAGAAGAAGGACGCGTTGCAAAAAGTCAGGAATTAAACAGCGCTCTTGTAATGCTTGTATGTGTTATTGTTCTAATAATTGCTGCTCCGTTTTATCTTAGATGGTGTGAGCAGGTTTTAGTTTATTATTTTTCTCAATGCGCAAAAGCAGATTTTACCCAAAAGAAATTTCTCGTGATTTTTTTTATAAACCTTACAAAAATGCTTCTCCCCCCAGCACTTGCAGGAGGGGTTGCAGCCTTTGCAGGAAATTTGATTCAAAATAGAGGATTTATTTTTTCTACAAAACCAATTGAATTTAAAATTTCTGTCATAATTCCTCGAATTGGACAGTATTTAAAAAAGACAATTTTTTCTCCAGAAGGTGCATTTAATGTCGTAAAGCAATTTGTAAAAGTTTTTGCTGTAATTCTCATCGCTTTTATAATAATAAGGGCGAACACAGGCGATATTCTGGCTTTGCTAAAAGTTGGCTCAATACGGCTTGCGGCAGGTCGGGTTTCTAATGCGGCGGCTCAAATTCTTGCCTTTTGTTCGATAGTTTTTTTAGCGCTTTCCATTCCTGATTATTTTGTACAGCGTTATCAATTTTTGCAGTCTTTAAAGATGACCAAGCAGGAAGTAAAAATTGAGTTTAAAGAACAGGAAGGAGATCCTGAAGTAAAAGGAAAACTCCAACAAGCGCAAAGGGCTCTTTTACAGCAGAATCTTCCAAGGGCTGTTGCAGAAAGCGATGTTGTTGTTACAAACCCGACTCATTTTTCTGTAGCTTTAAAATACGATTCTCAAAAAGCAGACAGACCTGTTGTAAATGCAAAAGGACAGGATGAACTTGCAAGGCGGATTCGTGAACTTGCAGACGAAAACGGAATTCCTCGTGTAGAAAATGTACCGCTTGCCAGGGGTCTCTATTCACAAGTGGAAGTTGGTGATATAATTCCTGATGAATTTATAAAGGCTATAGCAGTCGTTTATACACAGATAGATTATCTCGGAAGAAAAAAGTAGGTCAACCAGGGGTGGGGAGTGGCTAACCGTATCACAAATATTTTAAATCAAATCTCAAATCATGCGATTGCAGCCGCGGCAGTTTTAATAGTTTTAATGCTTATCATGCCTGTTACTGGTGCTTTCCTTGATTTTTTGATGATAATAAATGTTGCCGTAGCACTCATCATTTTGTTAGTCGTTCTTTATACTCCAAAAGCTTCTGATTTATCTTCTTTTCCCAGAGTTATACTTTTTTCTACAATCTACGGACTTGCCTTAAATGTCTGTTCCACTCGCTTTATTTTGTCTACTGGCTATGTCGGTTTTGAAAAATTTAGTGGAAATATGATTAAGTCTTTTGCAAATATTGTCGCAGGCAGACAACCGATTGTGGGTTTTGTAATCTTTGTGATTTTGATAATAATTCAGGTTGTAGTAATCACAAAAGGTGCTACTCGAGTTTCGGAAGTTGCAGCAAGGTTTGCCCTTGATTCTATGAATTCAAAGATGTTTGCAGTTGATTCAGAACTCAATTCAGGTTCGATAACAGATGAGCAGGCACGAGAAAAAAAAGCTTCAATTCAGAGAGAAAGCGACTTTTATTCAGCAATGGACGGATCTTCAAAATTCGTAAGCGGTAACGTAAAGGCCGGAATCTTCATCACCGCTATAAATCTAGTTGGTGGAGTTATTTATGCGATGCTTGCAAAGGATATGAGCTGGCAATCTGCGATAAATACTTTTCCCCAGCTTACGATTGGAGACGGACTTTTAAGCCAGTTGCCGTCGTTGTTGCTTTCTGTTGCTACAGGTATTTTGGTTACAGGTAGTAATTCCAACGAAGTTTTAGGAGAAGAGATAAAGAAGCAGTTCAACGTAAGCGGTTCTGTATACATAATCTCTGGCGTTATCTTGGTTTTGATGAGTTTAATCTTTAGAACCACACCATTTTTAATTGTTTCGCTGATTGCTATCGGCGCTCTTTTAATCTATTTTGGCTATTCGATGATAAAAAAGCAAAGGGTGAGTTTCGCAAAAAAATTGGAAGAAGAAGCAAATGCAAAATCAAAAAATCAGACTGGGCAAAATCCAGAAGATGTAAGCCCTGTTGTTCCTCTGGACGCTTTGTGCCTTGAACTTGGAGTTGCACTTTTAGATTTAGTAAATAAAGAAAAAGGCGCTGAACTTCTTGAACGCATAACGCGCATAAGGCGAGAAGCAGCTTTGGATTTGGGACTTGTCGTTCCTCCAATAAGAATACGCGACAACCTTACTTTAGATCCGCAAGAATACAGTTTTAAAATTCGAGGAATAGAAGCTGGTCGTTCAAAGTTAAAGATGGGATATTATTTGTGCCTAAATACTGGAAATGTTTTGGAAGAGATAAAAGGAGAGCCTACAAAAGATCCTGCATTTGGAATACCTGCGATTTGGGTTTCGGAAGACAGAAGGCTTGAAGCGGAAAAAAATAATTATTCTGTAATAGACCCACCAACCATAATAGCAACGCACATGACAGAAATCATTCGCTCTAATGCTGCACAAATTTTGGGCAGGCAGGAAGTTTCTGCAATCATCAAAAAAATCAAAGAAACGAATCCTGTTGTTGTGGAAGAAGTTATGGAAACCTACAAATACACTTATGGCGAGATAGAAAAGATTTTGCAGGGACTTTTAAAAGAGCAGGTTTCAATCAGAAATATAGTTACAATCCTAGAAACGCTTGCAAATTACGGCAATATGCCGCATACGCCTTACATTCTGATAGAAAAAGTGCGTGAGGCGCTGGGACTTCAGATTTGTCTTCAATATGTGGATCCTTCAGACCCAGAAAAGAAATTGAGTGTTGTTCAATTAAGTCAAAGCTGGTCTCAAAAGATAATCGACCATGCGAGTTTTTCAAATGACGGCTCTGATCCTGTTTTAGCTTTTGATCCTGTAGATTCCAGAAATTTTAGAAAGGCAGTTAGTTTAAGCATAGCATCTTTACGAGAGCGAAATTTTGTGCCTGTAATTTTGTGTCCTACATCAGAAGTTCGCCAACTTGTGCATAGCACAATAGAAAGGGAAATGCCAGGAACGGTCGTACTTTCTCTTAATGAAGTTATTGCAGCAGGAAGCAATGTAAATATCGAAATTTTAGGAGAGATAAGTGAATAACGGTAATTTTGATTCTACAGTGCTTACATTGGTAGGAAAAACTTACGATGAAATAAGGCACAAATTATACGAAATGTACAGGGAAGATTATCAGATAGTAGATGTAAAAAATGATTTGCATGAAGGTTTTTTTGGCCTCTTTCAAAAAACTCGTGTAAAAGTTTCCTATGTCATAAAAGATAAGGCACGAAATGAGGCGAGAGCAAGTCAAGAAGATTTTTCAACTGCAAAGGAAAAGCTTTTAAAAACTTCTGGAGTTGATTATTCAAGCCTTGCTGTAAAACAGTATGGTCAAATTACAAATCTTTTGGATGAGTTGACCAATAAAGTCAACGATTTACAGGTTTCTTCTTCGAACAATATTCACCCCTCAATTCAGAAAATTGAGTCGCTCTTGGATGCAAATGAATTCTCTCATTCTTATATAAGTTATATTTCAAATAAGTTAAAAGCGGAGTTTCCTATAGAAAAACTCGATGATTTTGACTTGGTTCAAGAAAAAGTTGTCGATTGGATTGGGCAGACGATTAAAATAGAACCAAAGATTTTTCATAAATCTCCACATGTGATAGTTTTGGTTGGACCTACAGGGCTTGGAAAAACTACAACGATAAGCAAAATGGCGGCAAAACCGATTCTCGAAGCAAAAGAGAATAAACTCGCTTCTCCGATTGTGCGTCTGGTTACGATAGACCACACGAGAGTCGGTGCAGAACAGCAACTTAGAAAATTTGGCGACATAATGAATGTAAGAGTTGACAAGGCTGAAAATTCAGACGATTTAAACGAGATAATCCAAGAATGCAAGGATTCAACCGATTACATTTTTATAGACACAGCAGGTTACAGTCAAAACGATTTTGATAACATCGCAAAAATGAGAAAAATTTTGAGCGTTCAAGGGATTCCATTAGATACTTATCTTGTAGTTGCAGCGTCTACAAAAACCAGCGATTTGACAAAGATAATAGATAACTTTTCTCTTTTTAATTTTAATTCTGTCATAATAACAAAGTGCGATGAAACGACATCTTTTGGAAATATTTTGAGCGTTCTTTTTGAAAAAAATAAATCTGTTTCGTATATAACAAATGGGCAAAAAGTTCCTAAAGATATGCAGAGAGCGAGCGTTGCGCAATTTTTATATAAACTTGCCGACTTTAAAATAAACAAAATCCACATAGACGATATGTTCCCGGAGGAAAATTAAATTATGGAAGATCAAGCAGAAGAATTGCGTGAATTGATGGGAAATTCATCTTCTCCTCAAAAAACAGAAAAAAAGTCCGCTGAAACGGAACATAAAACAAGAATAATCGCAGTAACAAGCGGAAAAGGCGGCGTTGGAAAAACAAATATGGCCGTAAATATGGCAATCGCTTACGCTCAACTTGGAAAAAAAGTCATATTGATTGACGGCGATTTAGGAATGGCAAACGTAAATGTACTATTAAATGTTGTTCCGCAGTACAATCTTATGCAGGTTATAAATCGACAAAAAACTATGTCGGAAATAATTTTGGACACAGAAGTTGGAATAAAGTTCATAGCAGGAGCAAACGGCTTTTCAAAAATTGCAAATCTTTCTGTTGAAGAACTCGATTATTTTGCAAAACAATTTGCTCAGTTAGGAAACGCAGACATAATCATAATAGATACTGGAGCAGGAATTGCAAACAATGTGCTTCAATTTGTTGCAGCAGCGGACGAGGTTTATGTTGTTACAACTCCAGAGCCAACTGCAATAACTGACGCTTACGGAATGATAAAAATCATAACAACCGAATTAGGCGAAAGAAACATAAATATAAAACTTCTGGTCAATAGAGTTCATTCTGCAGAAGAAGGTAAAAAAATTTCAGACAGGATAATAACAATCGTAGGACAATTCTTAAATTACAAAATTGACTACATAGGTTTTGTCTATGACGACTCTGTAGTTGCGGCTTCTGTAATTCGGCAAAAGCCATTTATGATTGTAAATCCAACTTCAAAGCCAGCGCAGTGCATAAAGCACATAGTTGGCAGGATAGAAAAAACGGACATCGCTTCAAGCGAAGGCGTTTCAAGCTTTTTACGCAAATTTTTAAGGAAAAAATAGCATTTTCGTGCAAACTTGACCTTGCTCTTTTTTTGGCTTAATCTTTTTAACAGGGGGAGAAGATATGATAAAAGGAAAATCGATTGGTATATCTGCCAGCTGCGGTTTTGTTTTGTCATTTCTCACTGGAATAATAAGTTCAAACGCTTTTGTAATTGTTTTGTTGCGGGCATTTATATTTGCAATAGTCTTTGCGGCACTTGCAGTTGGAATTTCCCTGATTTATGAAAAATTTTTATCGAGTGGCGAAGAAGTTTCCGAGGTAAAAAGCGAAAAAGCGGTTGCTGGAAATGTTGATATAGTTGTTTCAGATGAAAATTTGGAGGATGATTCTGGGCCACAGTTTTTTGTAGAAAATAATAGGCAAAAATTAAAAGGTAACGAAGTTGAAGAAGAACAGGATTCTACGAAAACTGAAAATCCAAAAATCATTGACCCAGAAAATCCTGTTACAGCAAATCCTGTGTCAGAAAAGCCTGTAAAACAGCAAACTCAAGAAACTTTTGTTCCTGTAAATCTGGCAAACGTTCAAAAAGTATCTTCTTCATCTGCTGCAACCGAAGTAGTTGCACCAGTAAAATCTGTAAACCCTTCTGGTGAAGAAAGCGAGGAAACTTCTGTAAAAGAGGTAGACGATTTACCAAACATAGAAGATTTATCAACAGACGAGAAAAATGATGATATTAATGATATAATTGAAGACAGCGATTTTGCAGCCAGCGCAAAAAGTTCTATTGGCAAATCCTTGCCAAATTCAACAGAAGTCAGCATTCAAAATGCTGATGTTATGGCAGGCGCAATAAGAACATTGCTTTCTAAGGACAAATAATAAACGGTAAAGGGTACTAAGATGGACGCTGAACAGACTCCTATAATAAATGACGAATGCGAAGATAAACTTTGGATTGAATTGAAAAAGACAAAGTCTCCTCAGGTGCGCGAAAAACTGATAAGGCAGTATATGCCGTTGGTAAAATATGTAGCAGGAAAGGTTTCTGTTGGTCTTCCTGCAAGCATGGAGTTTGATGACTTAGTGGGGTTTGGGCAGTTTGGACTTTTGGATGCGATAAATAAATATGATCCTGAAAAAGGTGTAAAATTTAAAACCTATGCGGTAACCAGAATTCGAGGCGCAATCTTTGATGAAATGCGTCAACTTGATTGGGTTCCTCGTTCAGTTAGGCAAAAATCCAGAGAAATAGAAGATACGATAAGCGAACTTGAATCAAAACTTGGGCGAACGGCAACAGATTCTGAAATTGCAAAAGAGATGAATCTTTCCGAAGAAGAATATCATCAGACGATAATGAAAGTAAGTGCGTCCAGTATAATATCGCTCAACGATGTTTGGAATTCTGGAGATGAAGGCGATCACATTTCTTTAGGAGACATGATTGAATCTCCTGCAAGCCTAAATCCAGATGTTCAAGTTGAGCGAGAAGAGATACGAAAAGTCATAATTCAGGCTATAAACGAATTGCCAGAAAAAGAAAAAATGGTAATCGTCCTTTACTACCACGAAGATTTGACTTTTAAAGAAATAGGGCAGGTTCTTGAGGTAAGCGAATCTAGAATTTCACAGCTACACACAAAAGCGAATTTAAGGCTGCGTGCAAGGCTTACAAATTTTAGAAAAGGCATAATGTAAATTTTAGGATTTTGCTGTATGGTTACACTTACAAAACTTAGAGATGATATGATTGAACTGCAAAAAGCAGATCAGAACATAAAGAGTGTAGAAATTCACGCGGATACCTTAGAAGCGGCACTTTCCGACGCTGCCATTCAGTTAAACACAAAAATTTCAAATCTTGAATACGAAGTAAAAGAACGTGGACTTGACGGATTTTTTGGGATTGCAAAAAAACCTTGGACTTTAATCGTCTATCAAAGCGCAGAATCAGTCGCAAAAATTGCAAAAGCAAAAGAATTTCATGCTTTGGGCGTTCAGAGTTTGACCGAAGAAAATTTAAAAATCGACAAGGACGGAGAATTCTTTATTCATCGTTTTGGTCAAGAAATATATCTCAAGGTCAATCTTCCAGTTGGAGAAGGAAAACCTGTAAATGCAAACGAGATTGTAAACGAGTTAAAACGCCCAGATACAAAAGATTTTGATGAAAGCAAAATTAAAAAATATGCAAAGACAGGAACAGAAGGGGTTTACGAAGATATTGGCTCGTATGTTAGAACTCCCGCTAATGATGCGATATTTGTAATTGATATTGCAAAAGATGAAATGAAAGCAACTTGCACTATAAATGCGCCTTCTTTGGGTGGAGCGGACGTAAGCCATAAACAGATAGTAACAGCTCTAAAAAATCAAGGTGTTGTTGCAGGGATTTCTGATGAAAAAATTGAAGCTCTCGTCGACAGACCTGTATACGACATTCCAGTTGTAGTTGCCGAAGCGGTAGCTCCAGTCGACGGACGAGATGCTTACATAGCATATAATTTTGAAACAGACCGTTCGAAAATCCGTGCAAAAGAAGCCGCAAATGGACAGGTCAATTTTAAAGAGTTGAATTTGATTCAAAACGTTGTTGAAGGTCAACCACTTGCACAAAAAATGCTGCCAGAACGAGGAAAAGCGGGAAAAACGATTTTTGGACGATACCTAGAAGCAAAAAATGGAAAAGATATAAATCTTCCTTTGGGTAAGAACGTAAAAGTTGATACAGACGGAAGAACGATTCTCGCTGCTTGCAATGGGCAAGTTCTATTGATAAACGACAAGATAAATGTAGAGCCTATAATGGAAGTTGAAGGCGTAAATATAAAAACCGGAAACATAACTTTCTTGGGAACTGTAGTTGTAAGTGGCAATGTCGAAGATGGCTACGACATAAAAGCGAGTGGAAACATAGAAATAAACGGTGCAGTCGGAGCAAGCCGTTTGGAAAGCGATGGAGATATAATCGTAAGCCAAGGCGTTGTAGGTCGTGATGAATGCGAAATAAAATGTGGTGGTTCGCTTTGGGCGAAATTCATTCAAAATTCAAAAGTTGAAGTAGAAGAAAATATCATCGTAAACGATTCCATAATGAATAGCGAAGTTTCGGCACAGAAGAGAATTATTCTACAAGGAAAACGTGCTCAGATTACAGGTGGTCATCTTTTTGCAACGGAAACTGTTTTGGCAAAAAATATAGGTTCTGCTGGTGGTGGTACAGAAACTATCATAGAAGTTGGAGTCGACCCGAGGTCAAAACGTCGTTTGGCAGAACTGCTTGAAATGCAGGCAAACAATCTAAAAGAACTTGAAGGTCTAGATTTAAATATTCAAACTTTGGAAAATACAAAAAAGATAAGAAAAGTCCTTCCAAGCGATAAAGAAGAAAACCTTAAAAAATTCACGCTTAGAAAAAATGAGATTAAAAACGAAAACGATACTTTCAATAAAGAAATTGAATCTATACAGGCACATCTTAGAGAACTCAAAAATATTGGAAAAGTCTACGCTTCTGGAACTGTATATTCTGGAGTAAAGATTTTTGTCCGCGATGAAAAAGATGAAGTGCGGGCGGATGTTAAAAACGTTACGTTCTACTATGAAGAAGGCTTTGTTCGCAGAGGAAAATACGAACAGCCGACATTTGACGATGTAAAGGGACCGGATGGCTATTCAACCAATTGATTTATCTACTATTTATTCTCAGATGAACAATGTTGCAAAAAATGTTGCACATCAGCAGCAGGGTGCTCAGTTGACCCAAGCCTTGCAGGAATCTAATTTTATTCGCCAAAATGCAGAAATGGCTTCTCAAGTTCATAAAACCGCAGAGGGTGAAGCAAAATCTGCAAAAATCAAAGGCGACGGCTCTGGCGGAGAAAAATCTTTTTCTCAAGAAAATAAAAAAAAAGACAATGAAGACACTCAAGAAAACAAAAAACTCACAGAGATAAAAGAATCCTACTTGGGACAAAATATAGATATCTTGGGGTAAAAGATGGTTGGAATTGCACTTCTTGCATTTTTTCTTTGCGCTATAAATGTAGTTTTTTGGATAATATTTTTAACCAAGTTTAGAAAGCTTTTTTCTACAGACGACATAATTTTGTCGACAAAGCAAGATGTTGCAAAAATACTCGAAGATGTGAACAGGGTAACTTCTCGCGATATAGATTTAATCGAATCAAAGATAAAAACCTTAAAAGCTGTCGTAGCAGAAGCGGATAGGCACATGAGTGTTTTAAAAGCCGAATTTGAAAAAGATATAAAACGAGCGCAATATTCTTCTATTTTGGAATCAAATTCAAAAAAAACTGATAGTTTTAATCATCAAACTTCAATCGAAACTATTTCAAAAAATATTTCTAAAAATTCTTCGTTTGGACACGAAAGTCTTTCTGATTCCTTGCAGTCGACAAGAGCATATTCAATAACAGAAGAAGGTGAAAAACAACTTTCTGGGGGGCAAGGCGAGCTTTTTGCAGAAAAGGAAGAAAGATATGTAACTTCTTCAAGCGGAACGAAATTTACTGTCGACAATGTTGGAGCGAGCGTTGCTTCAATCCCAAAAATTTCAAACATAAAATTTTCTGACAATCCTATAAAACCTAAAAAAAATATAAACGAACAGATAAAAGAGCTTTTTCAGCAAGGCTATTCTGTTGAATTGATTGCACGCGAATTGAATCTTACAACAACAGAAGTTCAATTCTCGCTCGATATGAGCCTTTGACTGTAACGCAATGTTATTTTAAGATTTTTTTATTTTGTGATAAGATTTTTATTAAATAGTTTTTTAACTACAAAAAACAAATATAAGAGAGGCTAGAATGGACACCCACGTTGAAGAACTGATTGATAGGATCAAAAAAGATGGCGTAGCCGTTGCCGAAAACTCTGCTTCTGAAAAAATTGCACAGGCTCAAAAAGAAGCTGAACAGATTGTTCAAAATGCAAAAGACGAAGCGGATAAAATTCTCAAACGGGCAAAAGAAGAAACACAACGCATGGAAAAGGCAAGCGAAGATGCCGTAAAACAAGCTGGAAGAAATCTCCTGCTTTCATTCAAAGACAGTATAACAAAAGAGTTGACTGCCCTTGTTGGCTCAGAAATTTCTACTGCCTATTCAAAAGATTTACTTGCTAAACTCTTGCCGGAAGTGATTAAAGAATGGGTAAAAAATACTTCCGCACAGGATGTTTCGGTTCTTTTAAACGAAAAAGACCTTAAAGAAGTTGAATCGAATCTCAAATCTGCTCTAAAGGCAGAAATTGCCCAGGGGCTTACTTTAAAAGCAGATGCTGGAGTTTCTAAAGGATTCCGTATCGGTATAAAAGACGGCGAAGCGTTCTACGATTATTCTGCAGAAGCAGTAGCGGAACTTTTTAGTGCATATTTAAATCCAAGAGTAAGTGCTCTTATGAAAGAGGCGGCTAAATAAGTGAGTAATCAGTATTATCTTTTGGCACAACTCCCATCTTTTTCGGTTACCGATGAAAAATCAGTTTTGCCAATAACAGAAGAATACTTTTATGACCTCTGCTCTCGCTTTCTCGATGAAAAAAGCCTAAATCGTTTAAAAAATCTTTCTCTCTTGCCGGATAGAACAAAAACTGCAACAGGTTCTGTTTTTCTTGATCGGTGGTACGAAGGTGAAAGAAATCTACGTTTGGCTTTGGCTCAAATTCGTGCACTTTCTATGAACAAGAGATTTAAAGCTGAAAACGAAAGCATTTCGCCTGATGTGATTCAGGCGGCTCGAACTGCAACTGGTATGGATAATCCACTTGCAGCGGAGCGCTTTTTAAATCAGTACAGATTGAATCTGCTCGATAACATTCGTCCTAGCGATGATTTTTCAATCGATGCCGTTTATTTTTACGGACTTCGCTTAAAACTCGCACTGAGAATGAAAAAATTTGACGCAGAAAAAGGTATGTCTTCTTATCATAAAATATATGACAGCATCCTTAGAGGAGATGAATAAATGACGGATACAAAAGGAAAGGTAGTCGGAATTAATGGAAACATGGTTTCCGTCGAATTTGATGGAAATATCTCCATGAATGAAGTTGCCTATGTAAAAGTTGATGATTCAAGACTTAAAAGTGAAGTAATCCGTATTCGTGGAAATACAGCACAACTTCAAGTCTATGAAATGACAAAAGGAATCAGTACAGGAGATGAGGTAGATTTTACAGGCGATCTTCTTTCTGCAGAACTTGGACCTGGTCTTTTAGGACAGGTTTACGATGGATTGCAGAATCCTCTTCCATTACTTGCAGAACAGGCTGGCTGGTTTCTTGAAAGAGGTATATATGTAGATCCTCTTGCTAAAACTAAAAAATGGGCTTTTACACCAGTTGCAAAAGAAGGCGATGTTGTAAAAGCTGGCGAATGTGTGGGAACAGTTCCAGAAGGACCTTTTACTCATAAGATATTTGTTCCTTTCTATTTGCTTGGTTCTTACACTGTAAAATCTATAAAAGCAGCAGGCGATTACTCTATTGAAGACAAGATTGCAGTCCTTGAAGACGAAAAAGGAAAAAAGATTGAAATCGGTCTTTCTTTTAAATGGCCTGTAAAAAGAGCAATAAATTGCTACGAAGAGCGCCTTGCACCTACTGAAACTATGGTTACAAAGGTTCGTCTTATAGACACATTCTTCCCGGTTGCAAGAGGTGGAACATATTGTATTCCAGGCCCTTTCGGTGCAGGAAAAACCGTATTACAGCACACAACATCAAAATATGCTGATGTTGACATCGTAATTATTGCAGCCTGCGGAGAGCGTGCTGGTGAAGTTGTTGAAACTTTGACAGAGTTCCCAGAATTGAAAGATCCAAAAACTGGCAAATCTTTGATGGAACGCACAATCATAATCTGTAATACATCTTCTATGCCTGTCGCTTCCCGAGAAGCTTCTGTATACACTTCTGTAACGATTGCAGAATACTACAGACAGATGGGATTAAATGTTTTGCTTCTTGCAGATTCAACTTCTCGTTGGGCACAGGCCTTGCGCGAAATGTCTGGTCGTCTTGAAGAGATTCCTGGAGAAGAAGCATTCCCTGCATACATGGAATCATACATTGCTGCTTTCTATGAAAGAGCAGGTCAGGTTAGACTTCCAGATGGAAGTGTTGGTTCTGTAACCATTGGTGGTACTGTAAGTCCTGCTGGTGGTAACTTTGAAGAGCCTGTAACTCAGGCAACTCTTAAAGTTGTAGGTGCTTTCCATGGACTTTCTCGTGCTCGCTCTGACGCAAGAAAATATCCTGCAATTGACCCTATTCAATCTTGGTCAAAATATCACGGTGTAATCGATTCTAAAAAAGTTGATTTCTGTTTTGATATAATGAAAAAAGGTGTTGATGTAGGCTCTATGATGAAGGTAGTTGGAGAAGAAGGAACCTCTCTCGAAGACTATCTGTTCTATCTAAAAGAAGAAATGCTTGACGCTGTTTATTTCCAGCAAAACTCATTTGATGGAGTTGATGCAAATGCGACAGTTGAACGCCAGAAGTACGATTTGGACAAAATCATAAAAGTTTTGGGCTCTGATTTTGCTCTTTCTGACAAAGATGAAGCGAGAACTTATTTTAATCAGTTGCGTCAAAAGTTCTTGGACTGGAACTATTCAGAAATGGCTAGTGATTCGTTTAAGAATATTGAAAAAGAAATAGACGAACTCTATTCAGCAAAAAGTGGAAAGCTTACACCTGAAGCTCAATCACTTTTAAATGCATAAGGAGACGGTAGAAAATGAACAAAGTATACAGCAAGATTGAATCGATAACTGGTTCCGTAATAACCGTAAAGGCTGATGGAGTAAAGTACAACGAACTTGCCGAAATAACGACTCGTTTTGGAAAATCTCTTGCAGAAGTCAATAAAATTGATGGAAACATAGTTTCTTTGCAGGTTTTTGCAGGCGGTAGAGGTGTTTCGACTGGGGATCAGATTCGCTTTTTAGGTCATGATATGAAAGTTTCTTTTGGAGACGATTTGCTTGGTCGTATTTTTAACGGTTCTGGGGAACCTAGAGATAACGGTCCTTCGCTTACAGAAAATATGGTTCCGATTGGAGGACCTTCTGTAAACCCTTCAAAGAGAATCTTGGCAGAAAGAATGATGAGAACAAATATTCCTATGATCGATATGTTTAATACACTCGTTGTTTCTCAAAAACTTCCTATTTTCTCAATTTCTGGCGAACCTTACAACCAGTTGCTTGCAAGAATTGCTATGCAGGCGGAAGCTGATGTTATAATTCTTGGTGGAATGGGACTCAAATACGATGACTTTTTGTTCTTTAAGAAAACACTAGAAGAAGGTGGTTCTTTAAGTAAAACCGTAATGTTCATTCACACTGCGGCAGATCCTACAGTAGAATGTATGAAAATTCCTGATATGTCACTCGCTGTTGCAGAACAATTTGCGTTGCAGGATAAAGACGTTTTGGTATTGCTTACCGATATGACTTCTTTTGCAGATAGCATGAAAGAAATTGCAATTACACAGGAGCAAGTTCCTTCAAACCGTGGTTATCCTGGAGATCTCTATTCACAATTGGCATCTCGCTACGAAAAAGCTGTAGACTTTAAGGGTAGCGGTTCTGTAACTGTTTTGGCAGTAACTACAATGCCAGGCGATGATGTAACTCACCCGGTTCCAGACAACACAGGATATATTACAGAAGGTCAGTATTATTTAAAGGGTGGAAGAATCGAGCCTTTTGGTTCACTTTCGCGCTTAAAGCAGAACGTAAACGGCAAGACAAGAAAAGATCATAGAACTTTGATGGATGCTATGATTCGTCTTTATTCATCTTATAAAGATACTTTGGAAAAAAAGTCCATGGGGTTTATGATGTCAAAGTGGGACGAAAAGTTGCTTAGATACGGAGAACGCTTTGAAAAAGAAATGATGGACTTGTCTGTCAACATCTCCCTTGAAGGAGCTCTTGACTTGGGTTGGAAAATCCTTGCCGAATGTTTTGAAAAGGATGAAACTGGAATTAAATCTGAATTGATTTCAGAATTCTGGCCTACAAAGTAATTTTTCGCTACGGAGATATGACTAATGGCAAAAATTAAGTTGACTAAAAATGAGCAGAAAGCACAAAAAGATGCGCTAAAAATGTATCAGCGTTATCTTCCAACGCTTACTCTCAAAAAACAGCAACTTCAATCTGAAATAAGAACGATAGACGCAAAGGCAAAAGAAGTGCGAAAGGCAAGAGTTCGTCTTGAAGAAGAATTCAAGATTTGGATTAGTGTTTTTGGTGAAGAAGATGCCTTTAAAAGCGATATGGTAACTGTCCGAAACATAAAAAAAGGTACAGGAAATATCGCTGGCGTAACTATTCCAATCTACGAGGGAGCCGATTTTGGCAGGGGCGATTACGATTTGTACGAAACTCCACTTTGGCTGGATTTGGCTGCCGACAGAATGGAAAGTGCACTTTCGCTTGACTTGGAAGCGAGCGTTCTTGATGAGCAGGTAGAGTTGCTTTCAAAGGAATTACGCATAACAAGTCAGCGTGTAAATCTTTTTGAAAAAGTAAAAATTCCTGAAGCAAAGTCAAATATCAAAAAAATTTCAGTTTATTTGGGAGACCAGCAGGTTAGCGAAGTTGTAAGGTCAAAAATCTCGAAAAAGAAAATTGACCAGAGAAATCGTGCTGCTTTGCTTTTGCAAACTGGAACTGATGAGGGGGCTCAAAAATGATAGTCCCAATGAAAAAAATCAGCCTTGTTGTTCTTGAAAAAGAAAGGCGACAAGCTTTAAAAGCATTGAGAAAAACGGGTGTTGTTCACGTAGAAGAGTTAAAGGGCGAAAGCGAAGACTTAACAAACTTTAAAAAACAGAATTCAAAAGTAGAAATAGCTGTTTCTCTTCTATCTGAAATAAAACTTAAAAAAACTCAAAATGCGCCAGAACTTGACAGGCAACAGTCATTTGAACTTGCAGACAAAATTCTATCTTTGGCAGAAGAAAAAAAGAATCTTTTTTCTCAAATCGCTTTGGATAAAAATGAGCTTGCAAGGTTTACAAAATGGGGAGAAATAAATCCAGAAGATTTTAAATATCTTTCTTCAAAAGGTGTTCACCTTTGCCTTTTTGAACTACCTGTGGATAAGTACAGTCAGATTGGCGAAAACGTAGATACTTTGCTTGTTGGAAAGGACAAAAATCAGTGCAGGTTTTTCGTAATTTCTGACCACGAGTTAGAAGAAAACGAACGCCCAGATGGTCTTCTTCCAGAAGCTTATAGAATTGTTCTTCCTAAATGTTCTACTTCCCAGTTGAAATCTGCAGTAGAAAAAAATGAAGAGCGCATTGTAAAGATAGACGAAGGAATTGCTTCTTATGCAAAGCATCTGCCTTCTCTAAAAAAAGCTTGTTTTTCGTTTGAAAAAGACATTGAACTTGAAAATCTCTACAGCGGAATGGGCGTTGAAGAATTCGACGAAAATAAGCCTCAGTCTGTGCGCCTTGCTTGGCTTACAGGTTATGTTCCTGCCGAAGATTTTCCACAGGTTGAAAAAACTGCTTTGGAAAACAGTTGGGCAATCGCTTCAAGCGAACCTGCTGAAGATGACAATGTTCCTACAAAACTAAAAAATAATAAATTTGTAAGTTTGATTTATCCTGTTACAGACTTCCTCGGAACTGTTCCAGGATATAACGAATTCGACATCTCAAACTGGTTCTTGCTGTTCTTCACAATCTTCTTTGGAATGATTTTTGGAGACGGCGGTTACGGTTCAATTTTGTTCCTTGCAGGTGTGGCACTGATGCTCACTTCCCTTAAAAAGAAGCAGACTCCAGCTCCATTCGTATTTTTGCTTACGCTTTTGGGCTTTGCAACTATGGTTTGGGGAGCGATAACTTGTACTTGGTTTGGACTTACTCCACAGCAGCTTCCAGATGTTTTGAAAAAGATTTCTGTTCCTGCACTTTCAAATGTTACTTCTTTAAAAGAAGGAATAAAGATGTCTCTTACTTCTTCTACTGGAGCGGTAACAAATCTTACTTATTCAGCATGGGTAAAGGAAAACTTGCAGATTTTCTGTTTTACGCTTGCATTGGTTCAGCTTGCTGTAGCACATGTAAAAGGTCTTGCAAAGAACATAAAATCTCCAAAATTTTTAGGTGATTTGGGTTCTCTTTTGCAGGTCTGCGGTATGTATTACGTTGTTTTGAGCATGGTTGTCGATGGAGTGAGGTTTCCTCTTGGTGTAAGCCCTGAAACTTATTATATTTTTAACGTTATTTCTCTTCCAACTTTAGCATTGGGCTGCATAGCGTTTGGATTTGTGATGAGTTTTGTATTTTCAAATTATGACGGAAGTGTTTTAAAAAGCATTTTGGAAAGTTTGAAAAATATTGTTTCTGTTTTGCTTGGCGTTGTAAACGTATTCTCGGATATAGTTTCTTACATCCGCCTTTGGGCTGTAGCTCTTGCAGGAAGTGCGATAAGTGCAACTGTAAACGAAATGGCAGGACCTTTATTCGGGCATGCGATTATGTTTATCTTTGCAATTCTTATACTTACAGCAGGGCATGGACTTAACATGATACTAAACGTTCTTTCGGTTATAGTTCATGGAGTTCGTCTTAACACTCTTGAATTCTCAACTCACTTGGGAATGAGTTGGACGGGATTTAAATATAAGCCGTTCAGCGAATAAAATAAAAAATCCGATGTAAAATTAGCATCGGAATAAAATATAAAAATTTGTCATAAAGGAGAAATATTATGGAATTTTTAGGACAGTTTGGTAGTGCAATTGTTATGGGTATTGCTGCATTGGGTTCTGCAATCGGTATCATGATTTCGGGTCAGGCCGCAATTGGTGCTTGGAAAAGATGCTACATGGCAAACAAACCAGCTCCATTCATCCTTACTGTATTCGCTGGTGCCCCTTTGACACAGACTATTTATGGTTTTCTTTTGATGCAGACTATGATGGGTTCTGCTGCGGAAGCAGGTTTTAAATTCGGAATTGGACTTATGTCTGGTGTTGCAATGTGCGCTTCTGCGATTGCACAGGGAAAAGCAGGTGCTTCTGGTTCAGATGCTTTAGGAGAAACAGGAAAAGGCTTCTCTCAGTACATTATGGTTGTAGGTCTTTGTGAAACTGTTGCATTGTTTGCAATGGTATTCTCTATGGTTGCATTGGGCTAAAACTCGTAAAAAATATAATTTAGACGGTCATTGTGCTTTTTTTTAGCATGCATGACCGTCTTTTTTTTTATATATGATTATTGTATAATTTTACCATTATGAATAAAGAATTTAAGAAAACTAGAAAGGTTTTTCTTGGTGGGAATGCAAATATCAAAAGAATTTCTGTGGGAGGAGATTCCCCCATTACGATACAAACAATGTGGAAAGAAGGTATCGTAGGTGTAAAAGATGATAAAGAGAAAATTGCACAAATAGTAAAAGAAATAAATAGCCTTCAACTTTTGGGCTGCGACATAGTTCGCTTTGCTGTTCCAGACATGCAAAGTGCAGAAAGTTTTATAGAAATATGTAAGGCAAGTTCAATGCCTTTAGTTGCCGACATTCATTTTGATTATCGTTTGGCGTTAAAATGTTTGGAAGGACCTGTTGGTGCAATAAGAATAAATCCTGGTAATATAGGTTCAAGAGAAAGGGTAGAAGCGGTTGTTAACGGATGTAGAGATAAAGGTGTTCCAATAAGAATTGGTGTTAATTCAGGCTCGCTCCCTCAAGATCTTTCAAAATTGGTGCAAGAAGAAAAAATGAGCAGGGCTGTCGCCTTGAGTGAAACCGCTGCAAGAGAGGCCGCTGTTTTTGACCAGTTGAACTTTGATCAATTTGTAGTGAGCATGAAAGCAAGTTCTGTTCAAGAGACAATAGATGCTAATGAGAACTTTGCTAGCAGATTTGATATTCCTTTGCACATTGGAGTTACAGAAGCAGGACCTTTAATTACAGGTGTTGTAAAATCAACCCTTGCATTCAGTCATCTTTTAAATGAAGGAATTGGAAACACTATCCGGGTGAGCCTTTCATCGACTCCCGAAAATGAAGTTATAACTGGTCTTGAAATTTTACGAGAATGTGGAAAACGAGAAGGTGGCGTAAAACTTGTAAGTTGCCCTAGATGTGGAAGGCTAGGTTTTGATGTTCACGCTTTTATGGACAGATGGCAAAATAAACTCCTTTCTATGAAAAAAGATATAACTGTTGCAGTTATGGGCTGTGTTGTAAATGGTCCAGGAGAAGGAAAGCACGCGGATATAGGAATTGCAGGTGCTGGCGGAAAGGCAATAATATTTAAAAAAGGTGTTACAGTGAGAACGGTTGACGAAAAAGATGCCGATAATGTCTTTGAAGAGGAATTAGCATCTTTATGACAAAAAAAAATTACATTATCCTAATAGTTCTGTTTTTGATGTCTTTTTTTGCTCTGAATGCAGAGTCTTTGCTTCCTTCATGGAAAATTTTGGAACAGGCGCAAGTTCAATTTGATTCAGGAAATTATGGCGAAGCATTAAAACTTTCAAATTCTGCTTTAAACACAAGGAAATCTGAAATTGCAGAAGAATATAAAACTCTTGACATTGCCTTGACCCCTGCTCAGGTTAGAAGAGTTGGTGTAGAGTTTAATAAAGTTTTGGAAGTTTTAAAAGAGCGTGAACAAAAAAAAGCGATTTCTATCATTACAAAATATTTGAATCTTTACGGTGAAACTAAGTTTAAAGATGATGTTCACGTGATGCTTGAATGGCTAAAAAATAAAGATTCGTATCCAGAGGCAAATTATCTTATCGGCAAGATTTATAATCTTGAAGGAGAATACGACATCGCCCTTGATTTTTATAAAAAATCGTATTTAGAAAAAGAATATTTAGATATTCCAGATGTGGAATACGATATTTTATATTCAATGGCTTTTCTTTTTAAATTAAAAAATGATGAAGAATCATTTGAAAAAACTTTGCTTCTGATTTTGGCAGGAGATAAGGCATTTAATGATGAACTTTTAAAATCTTCAATTTTGAGAACTATAAATTCAGACAAAGCGGAAAATGTTGATAGACTTTTTTTCTTATATAGAGCAACGGCAAACAATTCTTTTAAAGCTCTATATGAACTCGGAAATTTGTACGAAAATCGGGGCGATGAAAGACAGGCGCTCTTTTGTTCTGCACTTGGAAGTTTGGAAGCATTCACACATATTCTTTCCATAATACAAGAAAGAGATTCTCATTTTAATTACACGACATACAAAGCATTTTTAGAGGAATGTTCAAAATACGAAGAAATTGTAAATTGGGGAACTAAAAACAATATCTGGGAAACTTTTTTTATCTTTACAAACAGAAGCGCAAAACAAGGAAATATTTTGTTCGCAAAAAAGATGTATTCAGTGCTAGAAACTTCTATTCCTGATGATTACTACAAAAAATTGGCAGGAAAAATGCTTTTGAGTGGCGAATAGTTAGTAATGCAATCCTATTCCAATGCTTATTTCTAGGGCAGAACCTTCGCTTCTCCAGGAATTATCAAATAATTTTGAAACTACTTTATTTATAATTTTTCTTCCGCCGTCGATACCAGCACTTGCCCTTACAACGAGGCTACGCCATTTTTTTGGATAGACTAAGACTTCAATTCCGCCTGCATACCATCCATCTTTTATAGCAAATGTTTTTCCTGTAACTTTGTTATGAGTCAAAGCAAAGTCAATAAAAGGATTTATCTGTAATTCAAAATCAAAAAATCTCATCCATTTAAGGCGATTTGAAAATGCTGAGTCTTCACCAAATATAAAATCATTAAAAGCAAGCCAGTCTGTAGTAATTATGTGAATTGGAAAATCGATATTTGCAATTATCGCTGCATTTGTTGAAAGTGCTTTTTGTGCGCTACCAGAAAAACCTGCCGCTTGCCAAGCCGAATCATCATAGGTTTGGTTGTCTCTAATACCTCGAAGATATGACCCAATCTTTTCTGTCTTATTCAAATAATAAAAACCTATAAATCTCGCATTTATTCCAATGTTTGAAAGGCAATAAAATAAATCCATCTCTCCTTTTGAGCCAAAGTAATAATCGTTTCTTTGATAATTGTATCCTGCAAATTGACTGAGCGAAAAAGTTGAACCTTTTCTAAGATTTTCGTACCAATTAACTCTTCCTGAAGAAAGTCCGTGTCCAAACTCTAAACTTGGGCTTGAAAGATCATCGTTTTGCTCATTGATGCCATTTTTATCCCAGTTTATAGTAAATGATGAATAGGGAGTCCACTTTACATCGCCATAATTTTCTATCTCTGCGATTTTTAACGGAAGCGAAAATTTTGCAAATTCTGTGAAATAAAGCTCATCATCGTATTCTGTATAATCAAAATTTTGCACAATGCTTTGTGTTAAGTCCAATTTTAAAGAATAATTTTTAAAAGGTAGTTCAAAAGTAAAACCTGTTTTATAAGAGAATTCTGGTTTATCTTTTCCTATTGTCCATTCAAAAGACATCTTATTGTTCCAACTGGAATCAAAAATTCCTGCCTTAAATGGATAGTCATAATCAAAGTCAATTCCAAAAGAAATATCATTTTCATCTGTTTTACTATTCTTTTCTACTGCAAAATTTAGAGCAAAATCTAATGTTTCAAGGGTCCCTAAGAAATTTGTATCCTTTGCTTTTAATTTTAAAAGAAAGCCATCATTTGAATTATACTTTGGATATGGAACCAAGAGAAAATGTTTTGAATCAAGTGTATTTATAATGAGAGTTACGTTAGAAATTCCTTGCTCATCCAACTGATTTTCGTATTTTAGGTTGATAATTGAAGAAGCAAAGTTTCTTTCGTTATTGAACAGTTGCCTTAAATTTTCGACATAGCTATTCAATTCATCGTAAGATTCAAAAATTCTTGTCTTATTTATTTTTATCCCTTTCTCTATAGCATATTTTTTTGTCATTCCAGAAATGTTGTATTGTACATCGCTTATTTTGTATCTTTCTGCAAAAGACGAAAAAATTGATATAGCAAGTACAGCAAAGACGAGAAATCTTTTCATCAGTATGCACCTTTTCCTTTTATAACAACATAAACGGTTTTTATTATTATCCAAATATCAAGCCATACAGACCAATTTTGAATATAATATGAGTCGAGAGTTATCCTCTCTTCGTATCCGGTGTCGGAGCGACCAGAAATCTGCCACATTCCGCTCAATCCAGGATTAACTGTAAGGATAAAATCTGCCTTACTGCCGTATTTTTCAAGTTCTGGTTTTGTAACAGGACGCGGACCTACAAAACTCATATCGCCTGTTAGCACATTAAAAAATTGAGGGATTTCATCTAAACTTGTTTTACGTAAAATTTTCCCAATTTTTGTAACGCGAGGGTCATTAGAAAATTTTCTGTCTTTTTCCCATTCTTTTGCCATAACAGGATCTTTTAAAATTTCTTCCAAGCGTTTATCAGCATCAATCACCATCGAACGAAATTTCCAGCATTTAAACTCTTTTCCATCTTTTCCAATTCTTTTGTGTCCATAAAAAATCGATCCTTTGCTTGAAAGTTTTACACAAAGGGCAACGATTAAAACTACAGGAATTGTTATTGGTGAAGAAACTAGGAGCAAAAGAATATCCACCAAACGTTTTACAAAAAGACTAAAAGGTTTTGTAAGGTTATGAGTTGAAGAAAAACCCAAGACGCCACCGAAATCCCTTATATTTGTAAAAACAGTATTTATATCTTGCGTTTTAGGAATAGTTATCGTGTATCTAAAATAAGAATTGATGATTCTAGTATCGTTTAGTTCCCAGTCCGTAATTATTGCAACTTTTATTCGAGTTGCCTTTACAACTTCTTCAAGCTCTTTTGAATAGGAATAAACTGGAATATCCTTGTACATATAAGGATTTATGTTTTTTTGACAGATAATTAAAGCTGGTTTGTAGCCCAAATCTTTTCGATTTAAAAGGCGGTCAACTATAAAAAAAGAATTTTCATCTTTTACGATTATAACCGCAGGAACCCCGAACCATCTTTTGTTAGAAAAAATATGCCTTGAAAGTTCTCTCCCAGATGGAAGAAAAACGAGGGCAAAAGGCGAGGCTAAAATCAAGGCGATTACCAAAGGCCATTTATCGTCTACTTGTTCAACTGTTATAGAAAGCGCAATTCCGACAAAAACAAAAAATGAACAGATTCCGAATTTTTTAACTTCATCGGCAGGTGGGAGCGAAATTCCAGGATATAAACCTGCTGCATAAAAAACGGCAATCATTGGAGGAAGATAAACCCAATAAGTTACAAACGATTTAAAATTTATCCAGTGATAATTTATCAAATTGACTATAAAAAAGGAAATTCCTATTGAAAGCATGACCATAAGACAATCGCTTATTGCAAGGATAAAACCCGAAGTGAATGAACTTGTTTTCCAGTATTTTAAGTTAAAATAATTTAGGTAATCCTTTTCTGTCATCTTAAATCTCATTATATAAGAAAACCGCTTTGTAGTCTATGAGATACAATTAAAGATATTTTTTTATAATATCAATAATTAACTCGTATGAGCGTTTATATGAATAGAGATTTTTTAGATTTTTTAAGTCGATATTTTTTCCCTTTCTTTCAAATTCTAAAAGTTTTTCAGCTAAATCTTTTGAATCTCCTGCATGAAAAAATGTAACAGGAAATTTTGAATAGATTTCTTTAAAAACTGGAATATCAGATATTATTGCAGGAGTTCCCATAATCATCGCTTCCAAAGGTGGCATTCCAAATCCTTCGTAGGTTGAAGGTTGAACCAGAACTTTTGAATTAGCATAGAGCTCTTTTAATTTTGAATTTGAAATCTTACCTGTAAATTCGATTTCTGAATCAATTTTTTCAAGACGCTTTACAGTTTGCTCATCGCCAGTTCTAAAATTATCTTTGTTTCCGACTATTGTAAGTTTTAAAGTCAGACCTTTTTTTTGTGCAGTTTCAAACGCATCCAGAAGAGTTTTTAAACCTTTGTGTTTTTTTATATTTCCTACGAATATGATGCGATTTTCCTTTTGTGTATAAGAGAATTTTTCATCATTTAAAAGATAGGAAGGAGCTGCGTTATAAATTATTTGAATCTCTTTATTGCATTTTAAATTTTTTAAGATTCTCGATTTTGAAAATTCAGAAACCGTAAATATCGCTTTCGAAATATTTATCGCGCGCTGATAAAAATATTTTCGAACAAGTCTTCCAACAAAATTGGTCAGTTCTTTTTCATCTAAAAAAACAACATCGTGTATCGTTGAAAAAATTGGAATTTTTATTCCATTTGGAATATTTATGTAAGGAGTAAAAAAACAATCGTAGGAATTTATTTTTTTTAGCACTTCTCTTGGAAAAGCAAAAAGTTCTTTTTTAGAAAAGGGTTTTACATCGCAAAAACAAAAATTTGCGTTTTGACAATTCATAAAATCAGAAATCTGCTCGCTCGTTCCTATCAACAGGCATTTATTTTGTTCAAGAAAATAGGGAATGAGCTCGTTTATAAAAGAACCAATTCCTCCAGAGCCACACATGCGACAGTCAATTGCAATTTTTAGCATAGTACCTAATTAAAATCCTTGTCGGGAAAAATATTCTTTATTAAGTTTTTCTTGGGTTTGTTTTACGGCGTTTTGGATTTCTGCTCTAAACCTTTGAGATGAAAATCTTTCTGCATTTTCGATTATAATTTTTACATCAAACGGTTCGTCTTTTATCTTTTCTTCAAATTCGTTTATCGCATTTTTTAATGATTCTACAGTTTGCTCCTGGAAAAAAATGCCTGTTTTATTTTTT
The DNA here is from genome assembly GCF_900497595.1 of Treponema pectinovorum. Classification (NCBI taxonomy): domain Bacteria; kingdom Pseudomonadati; phylum Spirochaetota; class Spirochaetia; order Treponematales; family Treponemataceae; genus Treponema; species Treponema pectinovorum. Next base: position 339,988 of record NZ_UFQO01000001.1, on the reverse strand, counting down.
ACAACAGTTTCCAACGCTCCACCTTTTGCATATGCAATAACAGGGCGACCACAAGCCTGTGCTTCTACAGGAATTATCCCAAAATCTTCTTCCGCACAAAATATGAGAGCTTTACATCGCTGTAAATAATTTTGAACTTCATCATCTTTAATTCCACCAGTGAAGGTAATTTTTGAAGATGAGTTTTGATATTTTGCTGCAAGTGCTTTTAATTCTTTTTCTTGACTTCCGCTCCCAATAACGACAAGATTTTTTCCGAGTTGACCACAAGCCTTTATTGCAAGGTCAAGCCTTTTATATGCGACGAATCTGCTAAAAACCACATAAAAATCTTCGCATGGTTTTTCGTTAGGACAAAGTCGCTCGGTTTCTACAGGTGGATATATTACAGTTGAATTGCGATTCCAAAATTTTTTTATTCTGCGTTTTATATAAGATGAATTTGCAATAATCGTATCGATTCTTTGGCTTGAAATGTAATCCCAATTTCGTATTTTTGGCATAAAGCGTTTCATAAAGAATCGGGTTAATTTTCCGCTTGAAGCCATATAATCGTAATACAAATCCCAAGCGTATCTCATAGGCGAGTGTATGTATGCGATATAAATTGAATTTGGAGAAGTGATAACGCCTTTTGCACAACATGAAGAACTTGAAATCACTAAATCGTAGGATGTTAAATCAAAACTTTCAAAAGCCTTTGGCATTAGATGGAGAAGTTTTGTATAAAGCTTTGTCGCACAAGGAATTTTTTGTATAAATGAGGTGTGAACTTTTTCTTTTGGAAAATGCTTACCCATTTTATTTTCATCATAAACGAGGGTATAGATTTCTGCTTGTGGATAAATTTTTAAGAATTGTTGTACAACTCTTTCGGCTCCTCCAAAATTTACTAACCAATCATGAACAATCGCTACTTTCATGTTTTTTCCTTAGAAATTTTAAATATCAAGTGTTCGCTTCTTCCATCGTTTTTATCATAAAATCTGCGGTTCTTTTTCCCGCTTCGCCTATGTACATCCACGCCTGCGCTTTTGCTTTTTTTCGCTCTTCTGAAAGTTGTGGAGAATCACTTGCGTTATGAATAATATCTTTTATGTTTGAAAAGTCTTTTTCTTCAACTTTTATTCCAATCTTTTTTACAGTTTCAAACTGCCAAATTTCATGGTTAATATCGTAAGCATCGTAGGGAGCAAGATCCATTTCTGCATTTGCATACATCACTGGCTTATCGCAGAGAAAAGTGTAGTCCCATATTATTCCAGAAAAATCGGTAATCATAATGTCTGCTTTTTTAAGTGAATAAAAATTTTCGCTATGGGAATCCCATTCGACATTTGGAGCACCCTTGTAGCAGTCTTCCAACTCTTTTAACATCTCTTTTTCTGAGATTTTGCTTTGTGGGTGAGGGCGAATTATTATATTCCATCCTGTATTTACTAAGGGGTCTAGTAATTTCTTCCCGTATTTAGAAAGCAGGGCACTTTTTCCCCAACTTGGCGAAACCAAAACCGTAAATTTATGATTTTCATCCGACGGAAGTTTTTCAATTTTTTGTTTAAAAACATCAAGATAAGTACAGCCTACCGTCAATAAAGTTTTTGCTGGTAGATTTCTCTGTTTTTCCATCTCTCGAATATCTTTAAACTGATAGTCGCCAGTGCAAAGGATAGAATCAAAATAGTCGATTCCAAAAAGACGATACATTGTAGGGTCGCCAGGGGAATGAAAGATATGTGAATAATGTTTTACATTTTTGCTTCTTTTTAATTGATAAACTTGAAGACCAGGTGTACTCATCAAAACAAAACCCGCGCTCAACATATTGAGTTTTGCAAAGGCTTTGTTTCCTTCTCCTATAACTTCTGGATGAACATACTGATATTTTTCTACAAAAACAGGATCGCTTTCTGTTGCAACATAGTAAGTTATGTCTATCTTTCGATTTTCAAATTCGTCGAGTACAGGTTTAAAAACATTCCAATATCGCTTATCTTCGGAATAAATTACATATTTTTTGTACGCTTTGTCATTTTTTTGTGCTTTTCCGCCTGTGATAAAAATCTTTAGTTTTATCCAGAATGCTTTAAAAAGAAAATAAAGAGTTGCAAAGGCACCAATTAAAATTGAAAAAAGCATTGAGCCAGTGCCTGGATCTATGTAAAGAAAATTAGAAATCATTTTTCATTCCTGTTTTTGAAAAAATTTTTTATCAATCCCAAAACTTTATTCATTTCTTCTTCAGGAGCAACGGTGATGCGCATCGCAAGATGACTTCCCTCTGTCCAAAGGCGAGTTAGATAGCCATTTTCTTGTAAATTGTCTTTTAAAGCCTGAACATCTATGCTTTCATCAAAGCGAATCCAAATGAAGTTTGCAGCAGATTTATAAGCCTTCACACCTTTTATCTTGTTTACTTCTGAAATAAAATCGTCTTTAATTTTGATTATTCTTTTTGTAAGGTCGTTGTAGTACTTTTTATCTTGAAGAGCTGCGATGCAAACTTTGCGTCCGATATTCGATACGCGGAATGGATTTAAATCGAGTTTAAATACCTGTTTTGCCATTGGTGTGCAAAGCCCATATCCCATGCGCAGCCCTGCAAGTCCATAAAGTTTAGAAAAAGTTCTGCAAAATACAACATTGTTGTACGAATTTAAAAAGTATTTTACATCGTAGGTTACAGTCGAAAGTCCTAAATATGCTTCATCAACGATTACAAGAGAAGTAGGGTTATTTTTTATAACTTTTTCAAGGTCACCACGGCTTATAACCGCTCCTGTTGGATTATGTGGAGTTGTTATTATGATTATGCGTGGATTTGTCTTTTTTGCTGTATCCAAAAGATTTTCAATGTCAAACTCATAAGAGTCTTTCCCTTCGACTACATTATAATATGCAGCTTTTGCATGGCGAAGTTCACAGACAGATTTGTAGTAGTTCCACGCTGGATTTGAAATCAAAACTGTGTCGTCTTTGTTTAAAACTATCGTCATTATAGTTTTTATAACATCAGAAGAACCTGAATGAATAAAGATTGAATCCGTTCCCAATTCTGTCAATTTGCTTACTTCAACTGCAAGGTCATCTTCTCGAGTTAAATCGTAAAGATATAAGTCTTCCATTGTTGCATTGTGTAAAACATCTAGGCATCTTGGGCTTGGGCCAAAGAGGTTTTCGTTTACGTGCATGCGACCTGTCAACTGCTCTGTTGCGACAACCGAATATTGCTTTGTGTCGGAATAATTGGAAAGATAAGAAATTCTTTGTGTTGAATTTATGAGTTCTTCTTCTTGAAAAAATTGATCGATAAAATCTTTAAAATTTGGATAGAATTGAAGTATATCTTCTGTCGTGTCAAATTCTTTGCATTCTGCATCGTCATAGCGTTTAATCTTCATCAAAAGTTCTTTTATGTGCTTTATCTGAAAATCATCCCAAAGCATGTATTTCATCTCTGGGTCGTAATATTCTTTTACCATCAAGTCTACAAATTTTGCAGAAAAGGATTTTGAAAAAAATGCTTCACCAATCGTATACCACGCTTTTTCGCCACCTTTTTTGACTTCTGTCATGTAGCCACGGTCATCAAGAGCTTTTACACAATATTCGTTGCAAAACTCATCGGAATAAAGGCAAGCATAGTATGAATCGTAAACATAATCTCTAAAAACGTTGTGTGCAAACCAGTTATCAGAGCAGCAAATGTATGAAGATTTTATGTAATCTTTTGCTGCATATAGGGAAGAGATGTTATTTTTTTCTTCCCATTCATTGTTGTCGATTATAATGAGTTCTGGATATTTTTTTGCCATTTCATAATAGCGCTCTTTTAGATATCCAACGACAAGAACAATCTGTTTTATTCCAGCATCGTGGAGCTGTTTTATCTGGCGTTCAACCATCGTGTCGCCTTTTATCTCAAAAAGACCTTTTGGAAGATAGTTTGAAAGTGGCATACATCTTCTGCTTCTTCCAGCTGCCATGATAATTGCATTGTCAACTTTGTAAGGAGATAGGGCTTCCATGCCTTTGTCTGTTACTTCATTGTTTTTTACATATCCTGCTTTTTCGCAAGATAAAACTGTATCGTTTGAAAAAGAAGATGTGTCTTCCTTTCTGCGTAATGCCATAACATAGTTAAATTCGTTCTCTGTCATCTTTAAAAATCTCCATAAGTTTATTTTTGATAAGGTTGCCAATTTTCATCTTTAAATATATCGTCTTTAACTTTATACCAAGAATCTTTATCCACAGTAAAAACATATTTGCTTCTAGTGTGATGTGGCATAAACATATCATCTATTGTAACAATGACACCGTCTTTTTTTGATTCAGATGTTATTTTTTTATTGGTAAAAGGATTTACTGGATTTTCTACGACATCTTTTAAAAGAAACTCGATTGTGTCTGCATTTGTCATAAAGGTCATATCGGTTTTTAATTTTCCAGTGGCATTAAAATCTTTTACGAGGAAAAGTGGATTTAAGTGATCTTTTGGATATCCGTTTACATCTGGAACATCATAATCTTTTTTACTTCTTGCTCCGTAGCCAATTCCGTGGTCTGCGACTATTACAATCTTTGTGTTATCGTAGACGCCATTTTCTTTTAGCATAGAAAACCATCTTCCCAACGCTTCAAGAGAAACAACATCTATAGCATAACAATCATCTTCTTTTGTTTTTACAGAAAGACTTTTTTCATCAGTTAAGTTCATATAAGATATGTCTTGTCCTGTGTGAGTTGTTTCATTTGTCATAACAATTAGATTATCTTTTTCGTTTGAAAAATCCGTAATCTGTGGCAAGTAATGAAGAATTGCATACCAGTCTACGAATAAATCTACGTCGCTTGTTATTTCATTTGCCCACCACGAACCTTTATAATACACGACAGGTCTAACGATTGCAGCAGAAGTTCTAAATAAACTCACCCAAAAAAGATTTCGTTTTAAACCGTCTGAAAGAAATCCTGTTTTTGCCGAACCTAAAAATTGTTTTTTAAAATCTCCTGTATATCTTCCACATAATTTATAGCCTTGGATATTTTCTTTCCCTTCAAATATTCTCATATCAGCATCGTAGCTATAATTTGCCCAAGATAAGTCTGTTAGGGTTGCATTGAAATTTGCTTGTTTTGTCAGAATAGTTGGTAAAACTTGTAATGCTTCGTTGTGTTTTTGTTTTAATGGTACATCTGAGCGTTTGTTGATTTCGTCTGGGGTATATTCATAACCGCCGTAGACTGCGGGTGAGCCCATCAAAGTGTGCCCATTGCATGATAAAGCGTTTCTGTAAAAAGTAAAGCCACTGTAAATATCATACAATTCTGGTCTGTCATGCAAAATATCTTCAAAATAAGAACTTTCCGCTCTGTCTAGCATTACAAGCACAATATTTTTGCCAGTTTTTGAAAAATGAAATTTAGCTGATAAATCGCTTTTCATTTCTGCTTTGCCGTTTTTTGAAGCAACGATTTTTGAATATTCAGCATACGCTTTTTTTATTTTTGTGATGTTTATCGTTGAAAGTGCGACAAAAGAAAAGAGCGCAATCAAAATCAAAGAATTTACGATTTTGGCTTTTTTAAATTTGAATAAACCGATGATTATCACAGCAGTTAAAAGGATAACCAGCGTATTTGCAAGCATAAATAGTTTTGATGGGTTATTCATTCCGCCTATAAATTTTAAGGTTATGTCCATTGAGCCATAATTTCCGTTAAAAGCAAAGGCGTTTATAACTGCACAAGAAAGAGCAATCGCAAAAAAACAGGCTATAATCGACTGCAATTTTTTCCCAAAAAGAAAATAAATACAACACGGCCAAAATAAGAAAAGACCTGCGGCCTGCCAAAATGACCAGTTAAAATAAATCGTAGGCGAGGTCAAAGTTCCCACATTTGAAAATTCTTGAGTTGAAGAAGAAATCAATGAAGATGGCAAAACAAGACCTGCTAAAACCGTAAGTGCAAGGCTTGAAAATAAAAACAGATTCAATCGCAACTTTTTATTTTCTACAAGGCTTGAAAGAGGAAAATCCAAAAACCACTTTATAAGTTTTAGATACAAAGGAATTGGCAAAATCATCAGCATAGGAATTACCGCTTTTAAACGCTTTTGCATGCTCGCCCCTCCGTCGTAAATAAAAAGGACATAAACTGCAATAAAAAGAATTCCTGCTATAGCACAATAATAAAGAACTTTTAAAGGATTTTTTAACTTGTAGAAGATATTTTTAACGAGAGAAAAAACATTATTCATCGTCCAATAAAGAACCAACCCAGCAGGACTTGAATACAAGATTACCAGGAAAACGAGCGCCATGCCATAAATTTGGATTTTTTCTTTAATGGGAAACCCTTTCGTATAAATTGCCCCAGCGATTATGTTTATAACCGTCATCGCTATTGGAAGTATATTTACAGGAAAGTTTCCGATATGAAAAATCGCATCCTGATTTCCCATATCCGTGATAAACAAAAAAGATTCTCCTTGCAAGGCAGGCATCTTAGAGAGGCAGGAATACGCTGCCATAAAAAAAGGAATCTGTATTAAAAGACCAAAACTTGAGCGTAATGCCATTAAAGGATGATAGTGATTTTGGCGGTAAAATGTGCTTAATATCATGTATTGCTCATCGCCAGAAAAGGTCTTTTTTATTCGAGCTATGCCAGGTTTTAATTTTTTTTGAACATCACGCTCAATTTGCTGCCAGTGCTCTGCAACTATGTATAATGGAAGACACAATATGGTTACTGTAAAACTTACGCCAATAACAGCGATGCCTGTATTATCAAAAAGTTTGTCAAAAATACGAAAAGCGATTTCAATTACTTGAACCAGTGGGTATAAAACAAGGGTATACAAAATACTTGAAAATGACATGTATGCTTAAAATCTCCAGAAAATATTGACCGTTATAACACAATAATTTTTTTTGTTCAACATTGACAAAAACAGGCTTTTATCTCAATAGTTACAGTCTTTGAGTATTCCATACAATTTTTTGGCGGAATTCTTATAGGTGTAATATTCTAAAATCTTTTCTGGCGAAGAAACTGGTTGCGCTAAAATCTCTTCCAGCGAAACTTCAGGATTATTTGGGTCTATATAGTGAGCTGTTTTTCCGTAGATTTCTGGCAGACAAGAGGCATTTGAAACTACAATTTGTGCACCAACGGAAAGTGCTTCGAGTGGAGGAATTCCAAAGCCTTCATAGTAACTTGGAAAAATAAACGCCGTGCATTTTTTCATCAGAGTTTTTACTTCTCCGTCTGAAACGTAACCGAGTAGCACTACATTTGGCAAAGTTTTTAAGTCGTTTATTTCTTTGCTTTCCATTCCAGAAACGATTTTTCCAGAAACAGCAAATAACTCGTCTGGATGATTTTTTGCATATTGAGCAATCCATTTTAAATTTTTGCGTTTTTGAAGGCTTCCCAACGTAAAATAGAATTCTTTTCCGTTTAATTTTGGGAACTTTTCGAGAATGGATTTATCTTCATCTATATTTTTAAAATGATCCCAGCCATTTGGAACTACAGAAATTTCATTTTTATCTACATTGTAAACTTCTGCAATTTGGATTTTGCTGAATTCGCTTACTGTCATAAGTTTTTTTGCGTATTTTACAGCATGCTTATACATGGAGCACATATATGTTTTTATCAATTTTTCTTTAAATGAATTAAAATCTTTTGGAAAAACTTTTGCGTAAATATCGTGAATAAAAACAAGACCTGGAGCAAAAAGCGGAGTTACATTTGCAAAATCGAGCGGAATAAAGCCGTTTTTTTTAAGAAAAATAGGAAAAGTGATGTGATCCCAAATCGGAAAGCTTTTACAATTTTTTTTTGAATAAATGCATTTTATGTTTTTATATTCAATCTTTGCTTTTGCATTTTTAGGAATGAAAATTGCAATTTCATCTTTGCTAACAAGATTGTCGAGATTTTTACATATTTCAAAAGCAAATCGCTCTATACCAGTCAAACTTCGGCACAGAAAAGAACCGTTAATCACTATCATTTTTTATTCCAATTTTTTTATATAAAAATCAAATAAATTATCCTTCTATATTTCTTGTCCGTATAACTTTAAAATGCGGATTTTTAAAAGTTATAAGATATCTGTTGTTTTCACCTTGAATTTTATTGTATTGATTATCAATCAAAACTGGAAAATCTGCTTTTCTAAAATCGTTATTTGTTCCAGCCTTTAATTCGCAAAAATTGTAAGATTGCAATATGAATTCTGAAGGTCTATGAGGTGTTAAACCAATGTCAATTAATTCTTCTGCAACAGGATATACTTCAATAAGGTTTTTAACAGTTCTTGAGTGCCCAATATCACCAGCAAATAGAAGTTCAACATCTTTATCTGTATCTGCGACAACTTCAGAAAGGTCTTTTAATAAAAGTGTTGTCCTAAATTGTATATAATCTTTTTGATCTGCTTGTGCATTTCCATAAGCGAACGAAAACGCAATCAAGCACCATGAAAGACAAAATGTTGCAATTTTTGAAAGGTTTAAGATTTTCTTTGATTTTGAACTTTCACTATCTAATAAAATTACACAAAGACAGCCAATGAAGACTCCAATTCCGATAAAAGCCCTTGCTGAATATAGTGGTTTTTCCAAGGCAAGATAAGAGCCAAAGGTAAAAGGGAGCGCTATAACAAGTACGAGGATAGAAAGAAAACTTGAAAATAAACAATTGATATTTGTATTGATAAAAGAATGAACAATAAAGATAACAAAAACTAGCATCGAAAAATAGAAAATTGGAGTTCCAGACAAGTGTGCCAAAAGATTTTTTATATATGTTATTGCGTTTTGAATTAGGCAAGAGATGTTTATCGCTTCGTCTGCATAAACTTCGTAATCTGGTTTTGGAATGAAAAGTTTTGAAAAAACAAAAAGCGTTAATCCGTAGCACAATACACATATAAGTGTTGTTTTTAAAATTTCTTGTATTGGCTTTTTATCTTGTGTCCACATCTTAAAAACACAAAGTACAGACATAAAAATATATATACCGGATGCGGATTGATATGAAGTACACATAAAAAATAAACACAAAACAGAAGTCGTGATGAAAGTCGTTTTATCTTCAATAAAGAGGAAAGGAATTATGCTAACTAAAACTGCAAGCCCCATATAAGGAGAATCGTATCTGTAGGATAGATTTGAAAGAAAGTATGGAAACAATCCCACTGGTAAAGATGCTATGCACGAAAAATAAGTGAACCTCTTATTGAATATGTGGATTATGAAGAATGAGGCTAGGGCAATAAAAAAAGTTGCAATCAACTGCGTTAGAGGTGCTATATCAATTAACTGCTTTGATGTATGGAGAAAAATAGAGCCTATTTCAGAAATATATCTGTACCAATTCATCCAATCTCGAGAACCTTCTATCTGCCTTGCAAGGTCATCAATCGCTTTGTTCCAAAAATTTGCACGAAAGATTGTTATATAGCCAAATAAATATAAAAGAAAGATTGTAAATAGATACTTTTTATTATCTTTAATCAAAGCGAATATTTTTTTGAACGATGCTATATTGTGTTCAAATATTTTTCTGCCTTTTTGCGTAAATAAAACTGCATTTATAACCAATATCGTAAATATTGCGCATGCTGCAAATGCGAACATCTGTTTCATCCAAAAGGAATCGTGTATGTCATCGTGTTTTAGTTTTTCTACAAATAAAACCGCTAGATGTTGAATCTGAGGAAAAAGACAAGGAATAAGCGCTAATATTATGAGGCTAGAAAAAATTAAGGTGATTATTTTATTTTGTTTTTTCATATTTTCTCCAATTTTTCGGTTATGGTCTTTTTTATTCAGTAATTGTAAAAATGATTATAAAGGTATCTTTCAAAATTATCTTTTTAGATTTACAACAAAATGGTTATCCTTTCCATATAAATCATGATAATAGGATTCTTTTAACAGCGGAAGTTTTTCTTTTGAATTTCCTTGCTCCGAAACTAAATTAAATTTATATAGATAGTCATCATTCCAAGAGGAATTTGGCGAAGGTTGATTTTCCAAAAGTATATTTATTATAGGATACTGTTTTACAGCAACATCTAAGGCTTGGCAGTATTCTGTAGATTCTCCTGTAAAAGAGATATAAATATCACCTTCTTTTATATATTCATTCATATCGTTTATGATAAGTTGGAATCTAAAATCTGAATATTCTTTTTGATGAGAAAGGCAATTTCCGTAAACATATAGAAAGGTTATGCAACCATATATAACAAAGTGCGTTGGAATTGAAAATAACCATTTACTTTTTATCGAAGCGGTGGTCAAGAATATATCTTTTATACAAAAAAATAAAATAAGACCAACAAACATATTGAAACCCATGAAAACTCTTGGAGCGAGCAAAGTTTTTTCAAATATCATATATGGTCCAAAAGAAAGTATAAATGCTAGGTCTATAGACACAATAGAAAGTGCTGAAAAAATAAGTTTATTGATTTTTGAATTTTTTATTGAAAATACAAAGTAGATTATTGCAGAACAAATTATAAAAACTTTTATCCAAATTCCCCCGACATTATTTGCAACAATCAAAACATAATTTTTAATATTTTGGGGAATCATTTTTATTGAAACCAAAGTTGAAAAATAATTTTCTTCTGTAGATGGAACAAAATATTTTGGAGCAGGAGGGCAATCGAACAGAAATTTATAGATGAGAAGAGCTGAGCAAAAAGAAATTGCAGAAATAAGGATGAAATAAATTGATTCTTTTATGTTTTGATTGTTTTTTATTCTGTCTAAGCTTATAAAAATTACCAAAACAATATAGACAGATGTTGCCGCTTGATAGCACATGCATGAAAGCACTAAAAATACGATGGATGAATATATGTATGTGATTTTATCTTCTTTGAACAAAAAAGGTAGCAATGCAAAAAAAACAGCAAGAGTCATGTATATGCTGTCAAATCTATAAGAAAAAGCTTGCGAGAAAAAAGGAGAGATAAAAAGAAATGTCAAAGGAATTGCCTTTAAAATTTTCAACCCAACACCTAAAACTAAAGTTAAAATCATCAATGAAAAAGCCATTATGAATATTGAAATAAATTGAGTTAAAGGTGCGACATCTGCTAGTGGAAAAGATGTATGAACAAGAATTGATAAAAACTCCGAAACGTATCTTCCAAAAGAAATCCATGAAGATTTATCGTCTCCTATCAACCTTGCTTTGTCATCTGCATAATAAAAGTCAGCATCGATAATTTTATAATAAGCGATGAAAAAGAAAAACGTAAAAACAAGAATGAAGACGATAAAATCTGATTTTTTAAATTTTGAAAAAATGTTGTAAAAAATTTGTTTTGTTTTTTGTGCGTTTTTTATTCCAAGTGCAAAAAAATTATTAAAAATAAAAATTGCGCAGAAAAAAACAGGTATGTGCAATATGCCTTTTATTATCCTTGACCATTTTTGAGGATCTCGTAAAGTTCTGCCTATAATCTTATCCATTGAATCGATTATTAGACTGCTTGTATAATTAAAAGATAAGGTAGCAAAAAATAGGAAAGTTATTACAGATAAAATAAATAGTACAAGATTATTTTTTTTTATTTGAATAATGTTGTTAGTCACAAATCAATCCTTTTTCATATTTTTACAGGTGGAATATTCAACTTTTCGATTTTCGGACAGATGAAATTCCACAAAACCTTCTTTTGTAAATTCTTGTGTGAGCTCTTCTTTTAGCATTCTGCCTGGATGAAATAAAAGTTCAAATTTGCGGTTGCGTTTTACTGCTTCTCTTTTAAAAATGGGGAGTGCGTTTACAATTCTTTCGTCCATTTTGCCGCTATAATAAACTCCACAAAGATAACTGTCTGGAAGATTGTTCCTTTTTAGTATTTTAGAAAAACTTTTTGAATAGTGATTTAAAATCAAACACTTTAAGACATTGCTAAAATTTGTTTTTTCAGATTTTGATTTTTTATAAAAACTTATCGGGTCGTTAGTATTTCTTATATATTCTACTTTGTAATTTTTATCTTTTATCGCATCAAAAATCGCTTCTTTAAAGATAGGAATCATGTGTGGATGCTGGTGGCTGTCGATTCTTAAACAATCAATATCTGAAACTTCTGCTTTAATGCATTTTTCTATCTGTGCAGATATTTCTCGTGCAAGTTGTTCTTTTATTTTTTTTCTTTTGAATAGGTTATAGTTCCACATTAAAAGTTTTCCCCAACTAACGCAGAAAAAGCCTTTTTCATCAACCAAATCCCTAACCAATTCGCGATTGGATACAGGTTTTCCTTCCATAAAATTTAAGTGAACAGAAACTTTTATTATTTTGGAAAATGATTTTTGTGCTTCCTTTAATTTTAAAACACTGCTTTCAAAAATTTCTAAATTTGGAATGATACTTATGCTGTCGAGTTTTCCTTCCTTGCAAAGACAGATTATGTCATCGTCAGAATTTTGTGATAAAGCATAATCGTCTGCATGAAAATCTATCTGGCTACTCAATTTTCTCACCTATTACATATTGAGGTCGCGCTTTTACTTCATCATAAATTTGAGCAATGTAAACGCCGATTATTCCTAGACAAATGAGAGTCGCTCCAAATCCTAAAAGCAAAACAAGGATTATAGTAGGGAATCCCTGTGCAGCATTACCTTTTGCAAAACTTATCAATGCATCTATGCTTACACCGATTGCAATCAAAATAAAGATAAAACCAACAACTGCAATTATGTGCAAAGGTGCATAACTAAAGCAGATAACATTGTTTATTGCGTAGCGAGTTAGGGCTTTTGTAGACCATTTTGAAACTCCAGACATGCGCTCTTGTACTTCATAATAAACTGTAGTCTTCTTAAAACCAACCCAAAACGAAAGTGCTCTAAAAAAAGTATTGCGCTCTTTTAGTGCTGCAAGTTGAGCGATGACCTTTTTGTCAAGGAGTTTGTAGTCGCTAGAATTTTTCATGTCCATCTTTACGGCTTTGCTCATAAGTCCGTAAAAAATTTGAGAGAAGGCTTTGTGCAAAATGCTTTCTTTACCTCTGGAAGTTTTTATTCCTTCAACAACTTCAAAACCTTCTTGCCACTTTTGAAACATCTCTTTAATTACGCAAGGAGGATGTTGCAAATCAGCATCCAAAATAACAGCACAATCGCCTGTAACGTTTCTGATGCCAGCAAAAAGAGCGGCTTCTTTGCCAAAATTTCTAGCAAACGAAACGCATTTGACCCTTTTATCATCGTTATGCAGGTTTTTAATTTTTTCTAAAGTTTTATCTTTAGAGCCGTCATTGACAAAAACTAATTCAAAGTCTGCGTCTATATATTTAAAAGTTTTTAATATTTCTTCATAAAAAGGCGTGATATTCGATTCTTCATTATAACAAGGAACTATAAGTGATACTTTAGACATACAAAATCCTTATATAAAAATTACTTTTGGATTTTACTCCTTATTTTTAAACACAACAAGCCTTTGTCCAAGGTAATTTATTGCTAGATATAAAAATTCTCCTGTGAGCATTGCTATATTATCCTTAACTTTTATGCTTTGTGATGAAAAAATAAGATAGATAAAATATTTTGCAAGAACGTATGCGATTAAATAACAGATAACAAGCAATACAACAAACTGAATAATTTGGCCAAATCCTTTTTTGTGATTTTTGAATGTAAAATATTTGTTCAAAAGGTAACTGCAAATTCCACCTACAATATAATTGCACGCTGAAGAAAACCAATAATTACAATGAGCAAGGTTGTAAAGCAAAAACATTGTTCCAGCTCCAACTATAGTATTGATTACACCTACAATTAAAAATTTGAGTAATTTTACATCTATCAGTTCTTTAATCTTCATGATTTTTCTCGCACGCTTTTATGAATTTCTTACAGATTTCAATCCAATCTCGACCTTGCAAATCAAATTTATAGGTGCAAGAATTTTTTTTCATCGCTAGTTGGACTCGTTTTATGAAATCTTCATAAGAATAATTTACGCTTATGCCCACATCCTTTAATTTTGGAGTATCGCAATAGGCAACAATCGGTTTTTGCGCTGCCATAGCTTGATAGTATTTTGCGGTGATCCCTAAAGGGCGGTCTTTGTAAAAATCTGTTTGATAAGGAACCATTACGACTTTGCAATTTGTAATCCACTCAGGAACTTCGTAAGGCTTAATACCTGGAACATAAAAAAGATTTTTGAATTGGCAAACTTTTTTTTGAATTGCCGACGAAGGATAATTTGGGCATACAACTATGTAATTGAAATCTGGATTTGTTTCTGCTGCCAAAAAAAGCAGTTCCCATTCAACTTCCCATGCACCAACGTACAAAACGGTATTTGGTTTTTGAAGCATTTGAGGAACAGGATATTTTTTTGTATAAGAAGCGATGTCAATTCCGTTTGATAAAATTTCGTAGCGAACCTTGCTTTCAAAATCTTCAATATATTTTTTATAAGAATCAATGCCTTCTTGATTGACGATTAAGCTTAAATCCGCTTTATATAAGATATTTTTTTCCAGATTTTTCACGCGCTGTGGAACGGTTGCATAAACCATAGGATCGCTTGGGCGGTATATCATTTTTGCTTCTGGAAAATACTCTTTTAATATATCGATAAATGCAATTCCTTCGCAGGATTCAAAGACAAAACAATCTGTGCCTTCAAAATATTTTTCACAAAATCTCTTAAAACTTTTAAAAGAATGCATCAAAAACCAGTTCATAACTTTGTCGCTTAAAAATCGCCCTGCACTGTCTGGAAGCCTAAAAGTAGGGTAAGTGATGTTTAGCAACCTGTTAGTTTTTCCTTCATTGCCTTGAATACAATCGTAGTATTTGCCCTTGGAAAGAGTTTTTATCACATCCTTATTCAACTGTTCCCTTTTCATAAAAAGAGCATAATATGGTCGCGGAAAACTAAAAAAAATGGTTTCGATTCCAGAAAGACAGGTCGCCTCTGCAAATTTATGAAAACCTCCCTGTCGCTTTGTGTCCCAATTGTGTGTCGTTATAAAAACAATTTTTTTAATCATAAATAAAATCTATAAAATTAATCGCGCGAGTAAAGGTCTCGAGTATAAACTTTTTCGGACACCTTAGACAGTTCTTCTGACATGCGGTTTGCAAGAATCACATCGCTTTTTTTTGCAAAGTCATCAAAATCGTGAATCACACAGAATTTTTCAAATTTATCGCACTTAAGGGTAGGCTCGTATATTAAAACTTCAACGCCTTCGCCTCTAAGGATTTTCATTATATCTTGAATGGAACTTTGTCGGAAATTATCGCTGTTTGCTTTCATGGTTAGGCGGTATATTCCAACGAACTTTGGATTTTTCGATAAAATTTGCGAAGCGATAAACTCTTTTCTTGTTTTATTAGATTGTACAATCGCTTGGATTAGATTTTGCGGAACAGAATTGAAATTTGCAAGCAGTTGTTTTGTGTCCTTTGGAAGACAATAGCCACCGTATCCAAACGAAGGATTGTTGTAAAAATCTCCAATGCGAGGATCAAGGCTTATTCCTTCTATGATTTGCTGAGTATTTAATCCTCTCACTTCTGAATACGTGTCCAATTCATTAAAGTAAGCAACGCGAAGAGCAAGATATGTATTTGCAAAAAGTTTAATCGCCTCCGCTTCTGTGCAATTTGGTGTTAATACTGCGATGTCTTTTTTTATAGCACCTTGTTTTAAAAGTTCAGCAAACTCTAAAGCTTTAGATTTAAGTTTTGGAGTTTCAAAAGGATAGCTTACAACGATGCGGCTAGGGTAGAGGTTGTCGTAAAGGGCATGACCTTCTCGTAAAAATTCAGGACTAAAAAGCAGATTTTTTATATTAAATCGAGAATAGATTTTTTCTGTGTAGCCAACAGGAACAGTTGATTTTATTACAACAGTGGTATCAGGGCATCGTTTTTCGATAATTTTTAATACGGATTCGATAGAAGAAGTGTCGAAAAAGTTTTTTTCGCTGTCGTAATTTGTAGGAGTTGCAATGACGACGAAGTCCGGGTTGTTGTATGCAGTTTTTTCATCAGTAGTTGCAACTAAGTCAAGATTTTTTTGATAGAGATATTCTTCAATTTCTTTATCGACTATAGGAGATTTTTTGTTATTGATTAAATCAACCTTAGATTTTACAAGGTCAACAGCCGTAACCTTATTGTGTTGCGCTAAAAGAATTGCGTTTGAAAGGCCAACATAGCCAGTTCCTGCGATTGTTATATTCATGATTTTTTGATTATAGCAAAATTTGTTTATATATTAAAGAAATCTTTTTAATTGAATTGTTTTCTTTTACGAGATTTTGCGAAAAATTTTTAGCATTCAACTAAAAAAAATCGGCAGGATTTATACCAGTATATTCAATCATTTTTTTTATATTGATGTCATTTACATTTCCAGAACTTGCATTGCTGTGAAATAATCCTGTTTTTTGACTTTTTCTTATAGCAAGCGGATGAATGATTTTAGAATTTGTCCATACAACTTTTATTCTATTTTTTAGTTCCATAAACTTAAGCCAAATGTCGTCCGTATTCAAGCAATATTTTTTTATTGCCTCAGCATCAAAAGTTTCTTTTTGCAATATATGAGGAGGATATAAAATTCCTCCGCAACCAGTCGCAAGAAGTTCAAAAGAAGGCTCAACAATATCTTTGCATTCCCATTGCCAATTAGAATATTTGTCAATTTTCCCTAATCTATCTTTTGTAATTCTATTTACTCTTCGGGCGCATACGCAGTCTGGATTATTTCTATGACATTCAAGCAAATCGTTTACGAGATTTTTATCGTAAATTAAATCGTCGTCTACTGTAATTATGATATTTTCTGGGAATTCCTGCATGGCAAAAAAATATTTTTTATGAGGTTTTATATCTTCGTATCCAGTTCGTATTTCAAAATTATATTTTGTAAGACGTTTTAATTTTTTTGGAATATCAGAATCTTTTGTGTCGTTTCCAAGGTAAAGCACTATGCGTTTTGGTAAAATTGTCTGTTTCAATAAAGACCTTACCACAATATTAAGTTTTGAAAGTCGTGCAGGAAAAGACGTTAAGGATATTATCAAATCTGTTTTTATATTCTCATTTTTTCTTATAGGAAGAAAATTAAAAAATTCTGTAGAGAGCCTTTTAGTAAATCTATTAAAAATCATTTTTGTCCTTTATTTATTTTAGTAAATCCAATGATAATAATTGTTCAAGGAAAATAAAATACTTATCATTGATTTTCTTATCTTTTTCTCCTATCATCATAAAATTATGGAAGATGTTTTATTTTCAGTGTTGATTGCTAATTACAATAATTCTGAGTTTTTAACTGAATGTATACAAAGCGTTTACAAACAGACTTATAAAAATTGGGAAATCATATTTGTTGATGATTTTTCAAAAGATAATTCATTGGAAATAATCGAAGGCTTTGCCTCTAAAGATTCTAGAATTCATATCTTTAAGAATTCCAAAAATAAAGGTTGCGGTTACACAAAAAAACACTGCATAGATATGGCAAACGGTGAACTTTGCGGTTTTCTAGATTCTGATGACGTTTTAGCAGAAGATGCGATTGAATTGATGGTTAAAGTTCATTTAGAACAACCTGATGTTAGTATAATTGGCTCAAGAAGAATTTTTTGCGATTTTAATATGAAAATTTTAGATGTAGCACCGTCCTTAGTTGATAAAGTGAAAAATTTTAAAACCTTGCTGGACACACCTTTTTTGATAACTCATTTTGTATCTTTTAAAAAATCAGCGTATTTAAATACTCAAGGTATAGATTCTTCTTTATTGAGAGCTGTTGACCAAGATTTATACTACAAATTGGAAGAAGTAGGTAAAGTTGCCTTTATTGACAAACCTCTTTATTATTACAGAAATAACTCCAATTCAATTTCTCTAAACGATAACCGATATAAAGCAGATGCTTGGCATTTATGCATAATTAAAGATGTATGTGCTCGAAGACACCTTTCATTTGACAATTACTGTTCTTTGATGAAAAAAACTAAAAGTCGTAAAGAAAAACTTATAAATTTATTTTTTTTACCTTATACAAACATAAAAAAACTTCTCACATGCAAAAGCCACATAAAGAAATTTTATAAAACTTTTAAAACCTCTGAAAATCCTGTTGTTGTAGTTTCTAATTTTTCGGGGGGGGGAAAAATCTAAAATTCAATAGACATAAGGTAGAATTATTTTATGAAAGAGTGATTCTTCATTTGAATTTTCATAAGATTTTTTCCAAGATAGTTTTGCCAAAAAGGTGTCTTGTGTTAAATTCCTAAAACTACTTTCATCGTATGGTAAAAAAAAGCATATCTTGAAAATCTGAAACATGTAAATTATTTGGCGGTATATTATCCAATATATTTTTTATTTTTGCATCTGTTTCATAAAGGTATGCAATTATATGGTCAATTAAAAAATAGTCAATTAAAGAATTATTTACTTTCCAATAGGAAATAAAAAAATCATAGACCTTATTCACAAAATAATTTTCATTTTCTTTTAGTATCCAAAGGTATGCCGTCCAACGTCTGCGCGAAATATTATACCTGTTTCCATTTTTATTTTTTATTGAATATATTTCATAGTTGAATATGTCTTCTTTTGGAGGATACAAGGCGAAGATCGTTGCATCAAACCAAGCACCACCGTATTTTTTTAATAAAGCAAATCGCAAAATATCTGAAAAATTTTGTTTGGAAATTATACCTGCATTATACTTTTCTATTATGTGGTTTGGCAAATTGATATAATTTGGGATATTTGACTCATCTAAAATTATTACTTTTTTAGAGGGAAAGGCAGATTTTACGCTGTTTATACATGCTTTTACGATTTGTGGCGCTTGTTCTATCCCTTGAAACCAACATATCCAAATGCAATTTTTTAAATCGCTTGAATTATAATTAAAGCTTTCACATTGTTTTACTTCGTTTTTAGAATAAAAATCTTTTATGTAGTTTTGAATTCCTCTAAAGTAATATTTGTTTAGATTTATTGAACAAAAGTCTAAAAATCTATTCTGTCGGTTTTTCAATTTACTAGACAGTTTATAAGCAAATTTATACTTTAGTTGCAACATGATTAACTTCCTTTATTTTGCTATTTTTGATTTCACGATTTGCATCAAGCTATAAAAAATCTCATTCTTCGTTATGAAGCCTTCTATTATGTATACAGACACTCCTATTATAAATCCTAAACAAAGTTTTAAAATATTTGAATTCATAAATTTTATAGAAATGAATATAAAAAATACCATAACAAAAGCCTCTATTACAGTGATAGAGATGTGTTTTATTTGTGTCAAAAAAGAAAAATGCAATTGCCTTTGAACCATAATTGCCACACTAACAAATGAAACAAATGAAGTAAGAGCATTGCAAATACACATCCATTTGAGACCAAAGGGAATAGATAAAAATAATAATAAAACAGAAATTGGCTTTTGGATTGTATTAAAGATTAAAATAGATTTTGATTTTCCTTTTGCATATAAAGCATTTATGTTTGTATCTATCAATGGAATCCACAACGAGCCCATACAAAGTATCTGTGTGATGGAAATGCATTCTTCCCATTTTTTACCCAGCAAAAACATTATTATAGGAGTTGCTAAAATTATCATACCAGCAAGTACAGGTGTTAAGATGTAGATTTCTGTATACAAAATTTTAAAAAATGCATTTTTAAAATTTTCATCATCATCTTGAAGTTCTGAAAATATAGGAAATGTAACTCTCATTAAAATTTGAGATGTGATTGTTGAAGGAATTTCTGCAAAGTTTTTCCCTCGATTATATATGCCCACATTGAAGGCATCCATTTTTTTACCTATAACCAAAGCATATAAATTATTGTACAAAGTTGTTAAAAAATTTGCCCCAAGAATATTCATTCCGAATGAAAACAAATTCTTTAATGATTTTTTTGAAAAAGATAGTTTTATTTGCCATTTTGCAACGAAAGTATAGAGTAAAAAACTTACAAGACTTTCTGCAATTGAATAAAATACTAGAGCCCACACGCCATAATTTTTTTTTGCGAGAAAAATGCCTAATAAACCTCCTGCAGTTAAGGCTATTATTGAAATTATTGCTTGTTCTTTAAAACTGAAAGAAATTGAGAGCCTTGCTTTTTGAATTATAAAAAAAGAATTTATGATAAGGGTTATAGCATACACCCTTGTAACGCTTTTTAAAATTGGTATTTTAAAAAAATCTGCTATAAGTGGTGCAATCAAAAAAAGAATTAGATATAAAACTAACCCTGTAAAAACATTTAATATGAATGCAGTGGAAAAATCTGTATCTGTTCTATCTTTTTTTTGTATGAGTGCGCTACCAATTCCGCTGTCAAGAATTAATCCTGAGATTGCCATGAAAATACCAAGTAATCCCATTATTCCATAATCTGCAGGTGTTAAAACCCTTGCTATCATGATTCCAAGAACAAATTGGATTACTTGTTTCCCTATTTTTTCAACTCCAGACCAGAAAAAACCTTTTACAGCTTTCTGTTTTAAATCTTTCATATTTTATTGATATATTTTAAGTTCTGTCTAAAAAATCGCATACGTGTTTTATAACAATATTAACATCATTATATGTTAAAGCCATATGTATTGGTAGAGATATTATATGGTCACTTATATAGTCTGCGTACGGACAAGTTCCCTTTGCATATCTGTACATAGAATACTCTGTGTTAGTAATATAGTGTACTCCTGGATAGATATCATGCTCATTCAAATAAGTTAAAAGGTCATCTCGATTTTCAACAATTATCTGAAAAATATGTTGAGAAGTTTCACAGTTTGCAGGTATTGGAATAAATTTTACTTTTCCGTTTGCTTCATATTTTTCAAATCCTTTTTTATACCAAAGTGCAATTTGTCTTCTGTATGAGTTCTCTTTATCGAGATGCGGCAATTGAGCGATTGCAATCGCTGCCATAACAGAATTGCCATTGTATTTATTACCGACGTAATCTACATCGTATTTCCATTTATAAGAGCCGTTTGCACCTGTCCTTTCGTAAGTATCCTTGTTGATACCTAACCATGCCCTCTGCCTTGCTAATTTATCGTAAGATGCGTTATTGAAACAAATCATTCCACTGTCCCCAGTAGGTAAATTTTTTACCGCTTGAAAACTCCAGCAAACAACATCAGCTTCTTTTCCAGGAATTTCACCATTTACTCGTGTCCCTGCCATATGGGCAGCATCTAAAATAAGTGCAAGATTTTTCTCTTTGCATATTTTTACAATTTCATAGTAATTTCCAATGTTGCCACCAAATGCAACAAAACATACGGCTCTCGTTTTATTTGTTATTTTCTTTTTTACATCTTCTGGATTTAAACATAAAGTTTCATCAACATCTGCAAATACTGCATGGAGTCCTGCTTTTACAATGGCATGATTTGTCGAAATAAAAGTCAACGGAGTTGAAATCACTTCGTCATTATCATTCCATTTATTTTCTGTTTTTAAAATGTTGAAAGAAAGATTTAACGCAGCAGTTGCACTATTTAAAAAATATGCATTCTTTAAACCTGTATATTCTTTCCATTTTTCTTCAAATTGTACGGTTTTAAATCCCATGCCTGTCCAACCGTTTTCTAAGCATTCTCTAATTTCTTTTAAGCAAGCTTCTACATCAAAAGAAGGTCTAAAAACTTGAATCGACATAATAAAACTCCTATTGTTATCTAATTCTCTTTTCAGAAAAAAATTACTTTTTTAATTTTGACAATATCGAAAGTATAAAGCTCGAAATCATTGAATATATAAAATTCCAAGAAAAAATAAGTTTCAACTCCGCTTTTTTGTTGCACAAAATTGGCGAATCATAACCGAAATCTTTATAATTTTTTATGAAAAAACACGGTTTACTTTTCCACGTTAATCTCAATCTGTTTACCACATTTGTCTTATGTATATATTCAATCCACATTGGAAATGTTTTTATATTTATAACTTTTTTATAAAGAAAAATTCTCCCATGTTCCCAAGTATAAACCGTATCATTGTAGTTTTTATTATATCTCGAAACATAAGTTGAAAAGTGATTATTAGGATAATAATACTTTTGTAAAAGCCCCTTATTTAAATCTTTTTGATAACCGTAAAGGAAGTTCATTATATAATCAGTATCATTTATTTCCTGTAATTTTTCTTGTATCGTCTTTACAAAATTTATATTTACACTGTCATCGTTATCGATTCGGCTTGTAACTAATACTTCAGTTTCATCTGGAACATATTTTGTAAAAAGATAATTTAAGTATAAAGGTTGAATTATGCGCTCAACTTCTGCAAATTCATCTGGTACATAATTTGAGAAGTGTTTTTTCATTGTGTTATGGTATTTTTCTGCTTTTTCTAATATCCAAGAAGGATAAGGTTTTTTGCTGTCGTCAAAATCGTGAAAATTAAAATAACAAGGGATGATTTGAGGGCATCTTTCTACGTATTTATTTATGCGAGTTCTTACGTCATTTGGTGTATTTTCTGAAAATAAAATAAGCCAAGTAAAATTTTTGCAGGTTTGTTTTTCCACTGATGGTAGACAGTATTTTTCAAAAATCTCTAGTCTGTTATTTAGATAATCCTGTTGAATACCTTTTGCTTGTTTATTGTCTGCGTCATCCTTTTTTAGTGGAATATTAAATTGAGTGATAATTATATGTTTGAAATTTATCATAAAAAGAAAGTCCAAAAAATAGGTTATTCTCTGTGAGAATATCACAATGTAAAATAAAGCACAATTATCTAAAACTTATAAGAAAATCCCATATATACGGAAGCATTCATTTTTTTTTCGTTTGAGCCCGTTTTTGCCGCTTGAGTTTTTTCCAAACGGCATATTCCTATTGCACCGCTTGTCAATAAAAGATTTTTTGTTATAAAGTTTTCTACTCCTAGTCCTATAGAGATATCGCCCATATTAGTGTCTTTTACAAACCAAGTATAATCTAAATCTATGCTTTTTCTTTGAATAAAAACTTCATATTTTGCTTTTTTATTGTATAAAGAAAATTTTAAGCATTGGCTGTTTCCCCCAGTTCCAATTCCAGCTCCTAACCATTGTCCTTTATTTGTATAACCTTGTAAGATTTTGTGGTGTGAATAAAAAGTTGTTGACCATGGAAGTGTTCTTCCATAATCATTTGAAGATTCTAAATCGGATAATTCCAGTAAAAGTTCTCCATTGTAATTAGAACTAAAATAAAAATTTTTCCTAATTCCTGTAGTGTAAGCTGCGGTATGGAAGGGATCTCTTAAAAAGGAAAGGAAGGATGCAGGATGGTCATTTATTGCCAATTCTAAATAGATTTCAAAACCTACTTTTTGAATTTTATAATCAAAGATAACAGAGAGTCTTTGGTCGCTGTTATCATCTCCACCTGAAGTAAGATTCGATAAGCCAGGCACAAAAATATCTAACATCGTATAAAGATTTTTATCTTTCCACTTGCTCAGCATAGTTCTATTAACACCGAGTGAAAGACCTTTTAACATTCCTGGAAATGAATAGTTTACAGAAAGCCCTGTTATTAAATTCTCATCATTGCCCTTATCATTATCAAAATATTTACTTTCGCTTAATTTTCCCCACCAAAGCCTTGTTTCTATATCGCCTAGATACAAGTTAAAATAAGGGAGATGAATTTGTGTTTTTCTTAAACCTATGTCGAATTTTGGATATGTTGGCGCATTATTTGAATGCATTATCGGATTTAGTTTTGCAGGTCCCAGCCAAATTGATTGTGTTCCAAAGCCCAATGTCAAAGTGTGCCATGTATAGCGAATTTCTGTGTCGCCCCAATCATACGTCCAAAACGAATTTTCTCCAAAACGCTGAGGAGCGTCGATTGATTTTACTCCATAATAACCGTATTTTTCTGCCTTGCCTTCAAAGTTGCTACCTGAATAATTGGGTTTTATATATTCAAAATCTCTATTTTGGCTAAAACTCAACTGCGGTTTAAAAGTTGCTTCAATTCCAAAGCCTTCTAATCTTATTCCACTTGAAAAAGATGTGTTATATCCTTTCCCTTGCCACAAGGCACCGTCATTTTGTCCGTAGGGAGAAGCAGTATTATATGAATTAAACCATTCAGGTCCAAAGATTCTAACATTTACACCGCTAAAAAATCCTTGTGTAAAGCGATTTTGAGGGAAATCTTTTGCCTGCCATATTGTTTTTGTGTTTCCTAAATTATTGCCACTCCAGATATGCGAAAGTTCATTTCCATTTTCATCTTTTTTTATTTTCCAAACCGAATCCGATAGCGTTCTGTATCCTAAAGTTGGTTTTTCAGTAATTCCTTGCAAAGCTAAAAAATCATAATATTCTTCTTCAACACTTTTTAACGCTTCCTGTGAATAAAACGGTTTTATAAATAAAATTGAAATAATTGCAATTAAAAGATTTTTTTTCATAGGTACGGCGATGATAAAGAAAATCCCAATAAAATTCCACCTCGTTTTTTATGCGATAGCGGAGTTTAAAAACACATTTTTTGTCAGCAAAAAAAACTTTTTTATATTTTGAAAAAATATATCTTCAGGTTGTGAAAAATCTTTATTAACGATAACATTAGTGCGTGAAATTTTTATATGAAAGCACCGATAATTTTTCTTGAGCCAGTTTTTAAAGAAGTTTTGTGGGGTGGAGAGCGGCTTAAAGAATTCGATTATTCAATTCCGTCTTCCACTACAGGCGAGTGTTGGGCTATAAGTGCTCATCCTGCAGGTGATTGCAAAGTTTTTTCAATCGAAAAAGATGATTGCTACAAAGGCTACACTTTAAGCACTCTTTTTGCTAAAAGAAGAGAACTTTTTGGAAATGTGCAAACTCGTGAATTTCCAATCCTTATAAAGATAATCGACGCAAAAAAAGATTTGAGCATTCAAGTTCATCCTGATGATTCTTACGCACTTGCAAACGAAAATAAACCTTTTGGTAAAACTGAATGTTGGTACATTTTGGATGCTGTTCCAAACGCAAAGATAATAATCGGCCACAATGCAAAAGATAAGAAAGAATTGAGCGATATGATATTAAACGGTCGATGGAACGACTTTATCCGTGAAATTCCTGTAAAAAAAGGTGATTTTTTCTTTATCCCGCCAGGAACTGTGCATGCAATAAAAGGCGGAACTTTGATTTTAGAAACTCAGCAGTCGAGCGACATAACTTACAGGGTCTACGATTATGATAGAACCCAAGAAGGAAAAAAGCGTCCACTTCATATAAAACAAAGCCTCGATGTTATAAACTGCCCATTTATTCAAACTGAACCACCAAAAAATGAATCAAAAACAGTAAACAAAAATCTCATTCAACTTTGTTCATCTTCGTATTTTTCGGTTTGGAAGGCAAACGTAAAAGAAAACCTTACGATCGAGCAAGACCAGAATTTTTTAAATGTCTCTGTTATTGAAGGACAGGGAAAAGTCGATGGCATACAAATCCAAAAAGGCAGCAACTTCATAATTCCGTTTGAATATGGTAAAGTTTGCTTCACTGGCGATTTAGAACTTATCATTTCTAGTATATAATTTTTATCATAAAAGGAAATCTCTAAATATCATGAAAACTTATGGAATAATAATGGCAGGTGGTGGAGGAACTCGTTTTTGGCCACTTTCAAGGCAAGAAACTCCAAAACAACTTCTAAATTTAAGTGGAAAAGATTTGATGGTAAACGAAGCGATAGAAAGGCTTTGTCAGGTTGCAGACAAAGATGATATTTTCATCGTTACAAATTCTATTCAAACTCCAAAAATGATTGAAGCGACAAAAGCAAAAATCAAAAAAAATCATATCTTATCTGAACCAAGTTCTCGTAATACGGCCGCTTGCATCGGATACGCAGCTTTCGAAATCCTAAAAAAATACGGCGACGGTCTTATGGTCATAACTCCATCCGACGCATATATAAAAGACGAAAAGGAATTTGCAAAGGTTTTAAAAATTGCCTTAGAAACAGCTAAGGCTAAAGATGTTTTAGTTACAGTGGGGATTAAGCCAACTTTTGCTTCTACTGGTTACGGTTATATAAAATTCAAAAAGGATGAATCTTTAGCTTTTAAAGTTTTGGAATTCAAAGAAAAACCTGAACTTGCGACGGCTCAAAAATATGTTGAAAGTGGCGACTACCTGTGGAACAGCGGAATGTTTATCTGGAAGGCAAGCACGATTTTGGAGGCTTTTAAGAACTTCCTTCCAAATGTGTATTCGGATTTAGAAAAAATTGCACAGAGCATGGGAAGCCAAGAAGAATTCAACGTGATAGAAGAAATTTATCCGAAAATCGAAAGCATTTCTGTCGATTACGGAATAATGGAAAAAAGCGATAGCGTCTATGTTGTTCCTGGAGACTTTGGCTGGAGCGATGTGGGTTCTTTTGATATGCTTGGCGCTTTGCATGAAAAAGATAAAAATCAAAACATAATAATTGGAGATTCAATAAACATAGACACAAAAAACAGCATCGTATATTCAGACAAAAGGCTTGTTGCAACGATTGACCTTGATGATGTTGTAGTTGTTGAAACTCCAGATGCGGTTTTGGTCTGCAAAAAAGACAGAGTTCAGGATGTAAAAAAAGTCGTCGAAGAATTAAAGGCTCAACGAAGATTTGAGCTCTTATAGATAATTTTTAGAATAGGAAGTTGAAAAGATGAAAGGAATAATTTTAGCAGGCGGAAGCGGAACTCGTTTGTATCCCATAACAAAAGCGGTTTCAAAACAGATTTTACCTTTATACGATAAGCCAATGATTTATTATCCTCTTAGTTGCCTAATGCTTGCAGGAATTAGAGAAGTTTTGATAATTTCAACTCCACGCGATATTTCTCTTTTTAAAGAGTTGTTTGGCAGTGGCGACTGGCTTGGAATGAATTTTAACTATGCCGTTCAGGACAAGCCACGAGGACTTGCCGATGCTTTTATTGTTGGCAAGGATTTTATTGGCGATGACGATGTAGCCTTGGTTTTAGGCGACAATATTTTTTACGGACAATCGTTTACAAATACTTTAAAAAATGCGGTTCAAAAAATAGAAACAAAAAAAAGCGAAGCGGTTATCTTTGGCTATATGGTAAAAGAGCCAGGTGCATATGGAGTTGTAGAATTTGATTCAAGCGGTAAAGTTTTAGGAATTGAAGAAAAACCTTCAAAGCCAAAATCAAATTATGCAGTTCCAGGTCTTTATTTTTACAACAACAGGGTTGTCCAGATTGCGCAAAATGTAAAACCCAGTGCACGCGGCGAAATAGAAATCACTTCTGTAAATAATGAATATCTAAAAAATCACAGCCTTTCTGTAGAACTTTTGGGAAGGGGAATGGCCTGGCTAGATACAGGAACTTACGATGGACTTTTAGAAGCGTCAAATTTCATAGCGACGATTGAAAAAAGACAAGGAATGTATGTTTCTTGCATAGAAGAAATCGCTTACAATAACGGCTGGATTTCAAAAGAAAAGATTTTGGAACTTGCTTCGTCTTATAAAACAGACTATGGAGCATATCTCAAATTCATAGCAGAAAAATAAAGTTACAATTTACACTGCAAACTTTTTATACAACTTTGCAAAAGATTTTTAGGAGAATGTATGGCTTTTGAGTTTAAAAAATGTTTTATCGATGGAATAGAAGTCTTAGGATTGTATGAAATTCAGCCAAAGGTTTTTGGCGATAGTCGAGGTTATTTTTTTGAATCTTATTCGCAAAAAGATTTTTTTGATGCTGGATTAAAAATGGATTTTGTTCAGGATAATCAAAGTTCTTCTTCAAAAGGAGTCTTAAGAGGTCTACATTTTCAGACAGCACATCCACAGGGAAAGCTTGTAAGGGCTGTTTTTGGACGAGTTTATGATGTTGCAGTTGACCTTAGGAAAACATCTAAAACTTTTGGAAAGCATTATGGAGTTGTTTTGGATTCAGAAATTCAAAATCAGTTTTACATACCTCAAGGTTTTGCTCACGGATTTTTTGTTTTAAGCGATTCTGCGGTTTTTGCTTATAAATGTACAGATTTTTATGATCCAAAAGGCGAAGGCGGGCTCATGTGGAATGATGAAGTAATCGGTATTGATTGGAATAAAATTGCTCCAGATATAAAGCCGCTTCTTTCAGAAAAAGATAAAAATCATCCTGCATTTGATATTAAAGGCACTTATTTTGATATTGAAGGAAAATGGATAGGGAAATAATTATGAAAAGAAAATTGAATAACGTCTTGGTAACAGGCGGTTGTGGATTTATAGGCTGCAATTTTATTCACTATTTGCTTGGCGAAAGTTCTTCTGGACTTGAATGTTTTAAAGATTCAAATTTCAAGGGCAGAGTTATAAACGTAGACTGTTTAACCTACGCAGGAAATGCAGAAAGCTTAGAAGACATTGAAAAAAAGTACGGCAGTGTAGTTAGTGAAGAAAATCGTCGCTATTTTTTTGAAAAAGTTGACATCTGCGACCGCTCTCAAATAGAAAGAATCTTTAAACAGTACGACATAGACACTGTAATTCACTTTGCAGCAGAAAGCCATGTAGATAGGTCAATCTTAGGACCAGAAGCGTTTATAAAGACAAACGTCATGGGAACATACACTCTTTTGGATGTTGCAAGAAAATACTGGAATGTGAGTCTGGATAATCCAAGGGAAGATGTTATATTTCATCACATATCAACAGACGAAGTTTACGGTTCTTTAGGAAAAGAAGGATATTTTTTAGAGACAACTCCTTACGATCCTCGCTCTCCTTATTCTGCTTCAAAAGCATCTTCTGACCACATTGCAATGGCATATTTTCACACTTATGCTCTTCCTTTAACGCTTTCAAATTGCACAAACAACTATGGACCTTTTCAGTTTCCAGAAAAACTCTTACCTTTGATGATTTCAAATATAAAAGATGGAAAAACACTTCCTGTATATGGAGACGGAAAAAATATTCGTGACTGGATTTATGTAGAAGATCACAACAGAGGAGTTTGGCAGATTGTAAATAATTCTCCAGCAGGCGAAAAATGGAATTTGGGTGGAGAAAACGAGTGGGAAAACATAAAACTCTTGAATGCCGTAATAGATTTGACTTCAAAAGAACTTGGAATCGACAGGAACGAAGTTAAAAAGACTATAACCTATGTAAAAGACAGACCCGGACACGACAGACGCTATGCGATTGACTGCACAAAAGCAAAAAAAATGCTTGGCTGGCAGCGCAAGATGAGTTTTGAAGAAGGACTTTTAACGACAATAAAATGGTATCTAAAAAATTCCGAGTGGATCCAAAATATTCAAAACGGAAGTTATAAAGATTGGATTTTAAAAAATTATAAAGAGCAAGGCAGATGATTTGGGTCGTAGGTTCGACAGGAATGCTTGGAAGTGAAGTTTGCCGTCAACTAGATGAAAAAAAAATCAATTTTACTGGAACTTCAAGTGCAATCGATATAACTGATATTTTCGCTTTACAAAATTTTATAAAGGATAAAAAAATTGACTTTATAGTAAACTGCTCTTCCTATACAGCAGTCGATAAAGCAGAAGAAGAGCACGACAAGGCAGAAAAACTGAACTCGCTCGGAGCAAAAAATCTAGCTATTATAGCAACTTCAATAGGAGCGAAAATTATACATATTTCAACGGATTATATTTTTGACGGCTCACAAACTTCTCCCATAACAGAAGATATGCCACCTTCTCCAATTGGAGTTTATGCAGCAACAAAGGCAGAAGGGGAAAAAAATGTAAGTTCAAACTGCGCCCAATCTTACATCATAAGAACTGCCTGGCTTTACGGTTGGCAAGGAAAAAACTTTGTCTACACGATGATAAAATTGATGAATAAATTTAGCGAAATAAAAGTTGTAAACGACCAGAGAGGCTCTCCAACTTTTTGCGGCGATCTTGCAAAAGTCATAATTTTATTCATCCAAAAAAACGGCGAAATTCCTTATGGTATATACAATTATTCAGGCGACGCTGATATTTCATGGTGGGATTTTGCAGTCGAAATAAATCGCCAAGCAACAAAAATCGGCCTCATAAAAAATCAAACTTGTAAGATAAATCCTTGCACTACAGAAGAATATCCAACTCCTGCAAAGCGTCCGCACTATTCTGTTTTATGCAAAGATAAAATTCAAAAAACTTTAGGAATAATCCTGCCGGATTGGAAAGAAAGTTTAACGACATTTTTGAAAAGCGACTTTTTCGACAAGGGAAAACTTATTTAAGGCTATCGTCTGTGATTGCTGTATGTTTAACAAAATGCTAGATTATTACATCTTATTTATAAATAAAAATTTAAAGAAGGCAAATGATGGCTAAAACTATAGCTATAGGTTGTGATCACGCAGGTTATATCTATAAGGATAAACTTTGTGATTATTTAAAAGCCAAAGGTTTTAATG
The DNA here is from genome assembly GCF_900497595.1 of Treponema pectinovorum. Taxonomy (NCBI): domain Bacteria; kingdom Pseudomonadati; phylum Spirochaetota; class Spirochaetia; order Treponematales; family Treponemataceae; genus Treponema; species Treponema pectinovorum. The sequence goes on along the minus strand of NZ_UFQO01000001.1, from coordinate 309,492 downwards.
TTTTAAACATGGGAACGGACAGCGCACAAAGCGTGGACTATCCGCTATATGCCAAAAAAGTCTGCAATTGCATAAACGAAAAACAGGCGGATTTTGGAATTTTGATTTGCGGAACAGGTGTTGGAATGAGCATCGCTGCAAACAAACACAAGGGAATAAGAGCTGCGTTGTGCACTGATCTTGTAATGGCAGAATTTACGAGAAAACACAACGATTCAAATGTGCTTTGCATGGGAGCAAGGATAATCGCATACGAAATGGCAGAGATGATTGCAGAAAAATTCTTAAACACAGAATTTGAAGGTGGCAGGCATCAGCGCAGAATCGATATGCTAGAAAACTAATAGAGGAATAAAATATGAAAAAGATTATCAGCGGAAAGGTTCGTGAAGTATACGACTTAGAAGACGGAAGAATGGTTATCGTTACAACAGATAGAATAAGCGCTTTTGATGTTATTCTTCCTACGATGATTACTGATAAAGGAAAGGTTTTAAATGCGCTTTCGAACTTTTGGTTTGATTACACAAAAGACATAGTAAAAAACCACATGATTTCAAGCGACTTAAAGGATATGCCAAAAGAATTTCAAAGCGAAGAATTTCAAGGCAGAACAATCCTCGTAAAAAAACTCAAGATGATTCCTTACGAAGTTATCGTTCGTGGCTATATGTTTGGTTCTATGTACGAAGCATACAAAAAAGGAGAGCCGTTTTTGGGTCATTCATTCACAAAAAAATATGAACAGGCAGAAAAACTCGAACAACCGATTGTAACTCCTTCAACAAAGGCAACAGAAGGACACGATATAAATGTAACTCTCGATTATATGAAAAAAGATTTAGGTGAAGACTTAGGCTCAAAAATCGAAAAAGCCGCTCTTTCAATCTACAAAAAATGTTATGAGCATGCAGCAAAAAACGGAATAATAATAGCCGACACAAAATTTGAATTTGGTCTTGATGAAAATGGACAACTCGTATTGGCAGACGAAGTTTTAACTCCAGATTCAAGCAGATTCTGGAACGCTTCGACGTATAAAGTTGGAACAAGCCCCGCAAGTTACGACAAGCAGTTTATAAGAGACTGGCTAAAAGAGAATAATCTTGCAGGAGATCCAAATATAAAATCAATTCCGCAAGAAGTTGTAAACGAAACTTCAAAACTTTATCACGAATGCGTAAAAAAGATTACCGGTAAGGATTTGTAAACTCAGATTCCAATTAAGATTCATAAAAAATGCGTGCTTTTTTGTAATACAGATATTTAAGTGCGCATTTTTTTTGATTGTTGTACAGAATTATTTAAAACATTATTATAAAGCATTGTGTTATACAGATATTCTAAAAACAGAAGTGGTCACCCTGTTAAAAAGGCCATAATTTACACCAAAAACGAACATAAAATTCCCGTAGAAAAGATAGATTCAGATTGCTTAAAAGTTGTAAGCCATTTAAAAGACTGTGGTTTTGACACTTACATAGTTGGTGGAGCAGTAAGGGATTTACTCGTAGGTAAAGAACCAAAAGATTTTGACATAGTAACAAGTGCTACTCCAAGCAAGATAAAAAAACTTTTCAGAAATTCAAGGATAATCGGTAAGCGCTTTAGGCTTGTGCATGTTTTTTTTGATGAGAAGATTTTTGAAGTTTCAACCTTTCGCTCAACAGTTGCAGGCAGCGTTGGAAACAGTTTTGGCTCGATAGAAGAAGATGTACAAAGACGCGATTTTACGCTTAATTCCCTTTATTACGATCCTATAAAAGAACAGGTTATAGATTATGTGGGTGGAGTTCAGGATATAAAAAATCGTGTTTTAAAACCTGTGATTCCTTTGAACCGTATTTTTGAAGAAGACCCAGTAAGAATGTTGCGTGCTGTAAAATATAGTGCAACCTGCGGATGTAAGATGGGATTTTTCCTAAAGCAAAAAATCAGAAAAAGCGCGCATCTTTTATTGCCAGTAAGTCCTAGCAGATTAACAGAAGAAATGTTAAAGATTTTAAATTCTGGCCACGCTTATGACATAATTTCGTCCTGTCTAGAAACTGACCTTTACATGTATCTTCAACCAAATGCGACAAATTTGATGTATGAATCCAAAAAATTTGAACGTTCATATATGCAAAATCTTCTGCAAATGGATAATCTCGTTCAAAACGATAAAACTGTCCGACTTGGACAAAAGTTGACCTATCTTATAGGTGATTTTATCAACACGCTTACGGACTGGAAAAAAGAAGTTTCTGCAAAGACTGCCACTGGAGAACTGTATTTAAAAACCTGGACACAGGTTAGAAATTTTGTTTTGCCTATAAATCCTCAACGCACAGAACTTGAATATGCGATTCGAGTCAGCTTAAAAAATCTTGGAGTAGGAATAAAGATTCCAAAAAACGCCTTTACAAATAAGCGAGAACGCACAAAAACTGTAAAAAGCCGCGAACAACTCTAAGCGATTAAAATATCTTTTGGAATTAAAACTTTATCCACAGTTATAGCGATGTCTTCAATTAGAATTCCGCTTATTTTTTCGATTGATTTTATAACGTATTGATTCAATTCGTTGCTAAGGTCTGAAAGTGGCTCTCCAAAAGGAACGTCTATAGTTATGTAAAATTTGTAACCGCTTTTTTGAGGCTTTATCTTTAAGCTCTTTATCTTTATCGTTTTATTAAAATTTTGAACACACAACAGGCAAAGGCGAGCAAGATATGCTTGCGAAACATTTTTTCGTTCAATTACAGAAAAGGAAGGTCGAACCACGGATTTTTCAAACAGTTTAGAATTTATATCCGGATTGTCGTTTGCGTTTTTAAAAAATCTTTTAAAAAATTTCTTTTTTGCAAGGCGGACTTTTACCTTTGATATAAAAATTCTGCTGTAACTTCCTGCACCTCTAACTTCATACGCTCGAACGGGAATTACATGTTTGCCTTCTATCTGGCGGCTTATTCTTGCCGCTTCAATCTGGTCTTTTGTTGCAATGTCTTCGATTTTTACATATTTCTGCGGAAGGGGGAGCTGAAGGCGCATCGCAATTTTGTTTATCATCTTTTCGCTTGTGCCCAAGAGGAGAATCTTTTTTATCTGTTTTTTTTGAATTTCTAAGGCGACACTATCGCGGTGTTCTTTGTCGTCAAATAAAGCCACTCTAACAGCACCCATGTAGCTGTCTTCTAGTTTTGCAGAATGACCTGCGAGTATGTTGTCTTCGTATATCAAAAGACCGTCATCGATTATCGCTTTTATGTGGAATTTTTGCGCAACGAGTTTAGCCCTAAAACTCTTTCCTGTTCCAGAAGGGCCGTAAAATGCAAAGACTTGAATTTCTTTCTTTTTCAATCCAAAAAAATCTTCAAAATCCATGAGCATATTATAATTTACCGTTCCAATTTATCAAAGAAAGTTCCATCATTTTTAAAAATTCTTCGTTCAATGGAGCAATTATAGTTTCTGGAAGGGCAAAATCGTTTTTTGGTAAATCTAAGCTGTATGAATGAAGGTATAATTTTTGTCTTGAATCTATTTTTTTCGCTCCATAAGCGGTGTCGTCAAGAAGAGGGTAGCCGTGGCTCGAACTTGTTGCCCTTATTTGATGTGTGCGTCCAGTTAAAATTTCAAATTTTACGAGGGTTACATCCAGACCTTTATATGAGCCAGTTCCCAGTGGCTTTGCTTTTGTATAACTTATTCTTCCTTCATCAATTTTTGAATTTACGCTTACAGTATGAAAGCCTTTATCTGTTATTTTCTGCCTGCTAATTCTATCTTGCCAAAAATATTCTTTGCTCATCTTGCCTTGAACAAGCGCGAAATAAGTTTTTTTTGCAAGGCAATTTTTTATGACAGCCGAAAACCATCTTGCCCCCTGCAAACTCTGGCTAAACGCTATGAGTCCTGTCGTAAGGCGGTCTAAACGATGAAGAGGTCCAGTTTTAAAAGCGAGACTTTTTGCCTCCTCTGTAATTTTTCTTTCGTTCTCGACTAATGAATCAAGGCTTAAGTCGTTTTTATTTGCTTTTTGAACAGGAATATCGTAAGGCTTATTCAAAAACAGAAAATCATCCGTCCGCAAAATTATGATTTTTTTGTCTAAAGTCGGAAAATCTTTAGCGTCTGCATGTTTTTCAACTTCTTTTGTATTTTGATTTTTGATTAAAAAAGAAGCGAATGAAATATTATCGCCTTCTAAAACTCTGTATTTACCTTCTTTTTTTTGACCATTGACCTTTATAAAACCGTTTCGGATGGACTTGTAAAGTTGAGCGAGGCTTTCTTCTTTAAGAAATTTTCTTACAAGGACGTCGAGCCGTCTGTTGTCATCGTCTTTACCTGCTGTAAAATTAACAAAGTCCATGGGCAAGATGTTAGCATACTAGACATTTTTTTTCATTACATTAAAATATTTTATATGGTAAAAGGTTTTTGGGAACAACTTACGATTCTGCTTTATTCACCTACTTTTTTGGCTTGCATTTTCAGTTGGTTTTTTGCGCAGTTTTTAAAAACTTTGATAAAATTATTTGCAGGACAAGTCCACAGCATAAAAGAAATTGCAGAACTTTTAGTTTGGCGAACTGGAGGAATGCCTTCTAGCCACAGCGCTTTAGTTGCCTGCCTTTGCACTTGCATAGGAATAACATCCGGAATAGATTCTGACATATTTGTACTTTCGTTCTGCTTTTTTATGATTACGATAAGGGATGCTGTTGGAGTAAGAAGGGCAAACGGCATTCAAGCAAAGATGATAAACAGAATTGGTAACCTGTTAAAAGATCAGGGGTTGGTTCAGGAATACAAAAATTTAAAAGAAGTTCAGGGGCACAGCCCAATGGAAGTTATTGTCGGAAGTATTTTGGGTGCATTTGTAGGAGCGGGTTTTTTACTCCTTTAGAAAAAATGAACTCACTAAAAAAAACTGTCCTTTTCTTCTTTGCAGCAATTTTATCCTTACTTTTTTTGTTTTTTTTTAGAACAAAACCTCAAACTCAACTTTGGGAAGGCTATAATCTTTTGTATGTAAAATCTCAAGTTCTTTCTGATGAAAACGTAATAAGCCTTTTAGAAAAAAATGATTGCAAAAATGTTGTTTGCAAAGTTAATCAAAAAATTCCTGTTGTATCGCCTTTAGCGCCAGTTCAAATTGAACTTGAAAAGTCCTATATTCTAAAACGAAATTCTTTTTTTACAGATTCTTCATCTTCGTTCTCGATTTTTTACGTTCCACAAAGATATTTGACTGGATTAAAAAATGCAATTTTAGAGATAAACGGTTATAGCCAAACTTTTGCTTCGGCAGATTTTTCAAATTCTTCGTTCGCTTTTGCACCTTTTATATTGCTCATTTTTTTCGGATTTTTGCTTTACTTTTCCAAATTGAAAAAATATTTTGTTTTAACCTCGCTTCCTTTTATCTTTTTTAGTTTTTTTCGTCCTTTTTTTACAACCGTTGGAGCGAGCGCAATCGCCTTGTTTGCATTTTTTTTATTGGAAAAACTTTATGAAAGAAAAGATTTTCTAAAATTGAATAAAAATACTTTTTTTATACTTTTACTGCTTTTTTTGCCAGGCATTTTTTTATCTCTTTCATCTTTTGTAAATTCAGCTTTGTATTTGATTTGCATTTTTTCTTGCACATCGCTTCTTTTGTTTTATTTAGAATTAAAGAAAGTTTTTTTTACTTATGCGCAAGACGATTCGGAACCAGAATTCAATTTTGTCTTTATAAAGCCATCATCTAAAGTTAATATCCTTAAAAACAAAAAAAAGAGTAGAATTATTCTATCGGCACTTGTATTCGTCTTAATTTTTTTAATTTTTTCCTACAAACTTTTAAATTTTAATTTTACTTCGGACTCAAACACACAAAGACCGCTTTTGCCTTCGCCAGTAGAAAAATTCAATAGAGATTTTTCACTGCCAAATTTTGAAGATTTTTTAGATTGGGCTTGGATTAAAATAAGTTTTCCGTACAGGAAATTAGAAGATAACGAAAAAATATCTGCAATTAAAAAAGGCGAGAGCGTTAAAATCGTAAATTTTGAAGAAAATGATGAAGGAATTTTCGAAAAAGTGGAAACCGTTTTAACATACGATTCTTCCTTTATAAGTCAAATTTGTGATAGAATAGAAAAAATTGAATATCCTGCTTTGGAAAAACTTATGCTCCAACAGGGAAAAAAAACTTCTTATGGGTATACCGCCAATTCTGGAAAAACTTCGGAAAAATCTGCGATGCTTGTGCTAATTTTTATGACTTTTATTCCATTGACGGTCTTGCTTTATTGTTTATCAGGTAAAATAAAAAATGGTTTCGGTTCATAATTATCTTTCGGAAGACGCAGGCTTAATCCAAGAAAACTCAAAGGCTTTTCTTCCTCCGATTGCTTTAGTTCCTCTTAAAAAAAACGATTCTAGTGACTTTGAAATTCTCGTAAAGGGAAACGAAATCGTAAAAGAAGGACAGGTGATTGCACGTTCTTTAGAAACTGCCATTCATGCTTCAATTCCAGGAAAAGTTTTGGATATTATTGAAACCGATTTTTCAGACGGTTCTCGTGGACTTGCAGCAAAGATAAAACTTGAAGGTGCCTTTTCTTTTACTGGTAAAAAAAATAAGGTTTTTGACTGGAAAAATTTAGATCAAAAAACTCTGCTTTATATTTTTTCGGAAAAAGGTGTTTACAATACTTTTTCTAAATTAACTTGTCTTTCTTCGCAGATAAAAAAAATTGAAGCAAAAGCCAGCCGCTTGTTAATCGTAAGGCTCTATTCAGATGACCCAAGCAGATTGACAGAAGGTTTAGTGAGCAAATTTTATTTTGAAATGGTCAAGCAAGGTTCCTTTATAATTGCAAAGGCAATGTCTGCAAATGGAATTTTATTTGTTGCAGATACAAATGATAAAGACAAGGATTTTTCGTATTCAGATAGCAATATTCCTTATGAAAAAATATTTATAGATTCAACAGCTTATCCTAACGGTTTTATGCATGAGATAATTCAAGCGACAAAAAAAACTTGTAAGGATTCGCCTTTCAATAAAATCTCTACAGAAGATCTTTATATAGATTGCCTTACCGCTTTAAATGCTTTCAATGCAGTTTGTTTTAACGAGCCAGTAATAAGTTCTAAAGTTCACTTGAGTGGAGATTGTTTAAATACTGCAGGCTTTTTTGATGTAAAGATTGGAACTACCTTGAAGGATTTGGTTGCTCAAGCAGGAGGTTTTAAAAGGCCTCTTTCTAAAATCGTAATAAACGGAATTCTTTTGGGACTTTCTGTATCTAACTTGAATATTCCAGTTTCAAAAGAAGTAAAATCTGTTGCGTTTATTCCAAAAGAAAATCTTCCTGACCAAATTGAACAGGTTTGTGTGCGTTGCGGTGAATGTTTAAAAATCTGCCCTTTATCGCTTTTCCCAGAAAGCCTTTACAGAAGTTATATTCACAAGGAAAGTTACGAAAATAATCTCGCTTTGATACGACAAACCGCAGCCCTTTGTACAGAATGCGCTCTTTGCAATTCTGTTTGCCCTTCAAGAATTCCTTTGAGCCAGATAATAGCAAAATTAAAAACGGAAAAAACTTATGAAAAATAAAATTGAAATAACTTCTCGCCCATATAAATATCTATCTTTTTCTGTAAAAACTAATTCGATAGTTATACTTTCCTTTTTGACTTTGCAAGTTCTCCTTCTTTTGTTCACAAGGAGCTGGGCAAATCTTATCCTTATTTTTTCTACAACTTTTGCAACTTGTGCAGTAGAATTAATCGAATTTTTTAATCGGGATAAAAAAAATTGCTACAATTTTATTAACGCAGCGATTCAGGGTATTTTAACTGGTCTTTTTTTGCCGTCGACTTTTCCTTTTTATGCAGCATTTTTTGCGACATTTTTTGTGTTTTTTTCCTGTAGATTTTTTATTGCAGGATATGCGGATAACTGGATAAATCTTCCAGCTCTCACAGTTGCGCTGTGTTGGATTTTGGGTGAAACACTTTTTCCATCTTTTGAGCTTTCATCGGAAATCCTTTTTTCAAAAAATCCTTCATTGTTTTTAATTCAAAATGGGACTTTCCCAATGATTGATGCAGATCCAAAAATAACTTCTTTTTTTAATAAAACTGTTTTTTCTTTGTTTGGCGTTTCAATTCCAGACGGTTATATATCTCTATTTTGGGACACGCACAGCACGATTGCAGCTTTTAGATTTAATTTTATAACTTTGATTTCTTCTTTAATCCTTTTTTCTTTTGATGTTATAAAAATTTTGATTCCAGGAATTTTTGTTTTAACTTACGCAATTTTAATTTATTTCATCTTGCCATTATTTTATGCTTCGCCAACACATGGAGATCTTTTTTTAGCGTTTTGCACGAGTGGATTTTTAATGGCCTGCCTTTTTTTGTTACAGATGGCAGGAACAACACCTATGACAAATTTAGGCAAATCTTTGTACGCTGTAATTGCAGGAATTTGTGCTTTTTTGATAGTTGGGGCAGGAACCTCGCCTTCGGGAATTGTTTTTACAATACTTTTTATGAATGCGGTAAGTCCACTCATTCAATATGCAGAATATTTTTTTGAAATTAAAAGAGTAAAAAAACAACTGCAAGAAAATTCGGCTCAATTAAAGGACGGAAACAATGCTTAGCGAAAAAAACAAAAAAGTTTTGATAAAATCAACCATCATATTTTTTTCTTTTATAGCAGTCTGTTCTATATTGCTGATTTTAAATTTTGTTTCCAAAGGATTTTGGCAAGAAAGTTTAAAAAATTACGTTGAAATTACACTTGAAAAAAAATATGGTTCTGAGTGGACTTTAGGAAGAAGCGTTGATTCTAAAAATATTTTGCTTTCCGACATTCAAATTTTTGAATGTAAAAGAAGCAGAGCGGACAGGACAAAATATTTTGCTTTGATAATGCGTACTCCATCTCAAGCTGGTCCTTTACCTTCTGTTTTTATATGCCAAAGGGACGAATGCGAGTTTGCAGGATATGCTATTGAAAATGCAAAATTAACACGAGTCCTCGAAAGACAACATCTTTCTTCTCATCTTGTATATTGGCAAACGAAACTTCCTCAAATCTTAAATAGGGCAGGACTTTTTGATGAATAATTACAATAGAATATTTTTTTATCTTGCAACAACGCTTGCTATAGTTTTACCTATTCCGGGTCGAATCGCTTTTGGAATTTTTATGCTAGTTCATTTTAATTTAACTGTTGCCTGTTCAACTTTAATTTTACATGGAATAAAAAAAATAGAATCTCAGCTATTAAAGATTGCGATTATGGCGGTACAAATTGTTGCGGTTTCGATTTTCTACAAATTGATTTTAACGATTATTTGTCCAATAGCGGCGCTGACTTTGGGCTACAGCATATATCTTCCTGCAATTTCTTCTGTGGTCTTAGTGATGATATCATCTTTAAAGCTTGAAGATTTAAAAAGTGACTTTGTTTCAAAATTTAAAGAATC